>JAJFGE010000130.1 GCA_021776295.1 Hyphococcus sp. | reverse complement strand
CTGGTGGATAGGGCCCCAGCTCGCCGCTGCCGCGCCGCCGCCGGCCAGAACGCTGATGATGGCGCCGGTGGCGAAAGCGGTCCAGTCGGCGCGATGGACATCATCCGTAGACAGAAGGTCGACGCACATCGGGATCAGCATCATCACGCCAAGCGCGGCGACGAGGACGCCGATCACCAAAACGACCGGGCGGAAAGCAAGCATCGGGCTCCAGCCTTATTGCCGCCGCCGCCCGTTCAATCAGCGCGGCGGCGCAGGTTTAATCAGTGGATTTGTCGCAATTCATGCGGACTGTCGAGGGAGAAGGCGGGAATATTCACATCAAAAGCCTCGCCGTCAGTGGTCTCCATGCCATAGCGGCCGACCATCAACCCCGATGGCGTCGTCAGCGGCGCGCCGGACGTATATTCAAACCCTTCGCCAGGCCGAATTACCGGTTGCTCGCCAACCACGCCGTCGCCGCTTACCTCATCGGTGAGCCCCTTGGCGTCGGTGATGCGCCAGTAGCGGGTGCGCAGCTGCACAATATGGCCTGATTCATTATCAATACGGACCGTATACGCCCAGACATAACGCGGCTCTTCCGGGTCCGACTGGTCATGCAGGTAATACGGTTTAACGCTGACGCGAATACCGTTGGTCACGCACTCATAATTGGGATCAATGTGCTTACTGGTCGTCATGACGCTTTACCATTGCCGCCGCTTTGTAGCCGACTTTCTTGTCCACAATAAGGTGCTGCGCGGGGTTATGCCAGCCGATGCGTAATTTTCAACGAATTGGGGAAAGATGATCGGTTAATTCCCGCAAATCCGCGACGCCGCCCTTGCGCGTGGCCAATCGCGCGGGCAAACCCAAGCCGATGACCCAAGCGCACCTCCCGGATGGCGTCCTCTCAGCGGAGATGATCGCCGAATTGATGCAAGCCGGCGTCCTTACCGGCGCCAGGCCGGAAAGGGTGCAGCCGGCCAGCCTTGACCTCACGCTCGGGCCTCGCGCATGGCGCGTGCGCGCCTCGTTTTTGCCGTCGAAAATACGCACCGTCGCCGCCCGGCTCAGTGACGGGTTGGCGATGCAGGAAATTAGTCTTGAGGACGGCGCGGTGTTTGAGCGCGGCTGCGTCTATCTGGTGGAGTTGAACGAGCGCGCCGCCTTGCCAGGTGATTTGTTTGGCGCGGCCAATCCGAAAAGTTCGACCGGGCGGATTGACGTGTTTGTGCGTCTGGTTGCTGATTATGGCGCCGCCTTTGATGAAATTCCGGCCGGTTATGAAGGCCCGCTCTATGCAGAAATCAGCCCCCGGAGTTTTTCTATCAGGGCGCGGGTCGGCTCAAGCCTCAACCAGCTGAGATTGAAGCGCGGCGCCTTTCGTCTTGATGATGCAGAGCTTGCCAGTCTGCACGCGCAAACCCCGCTTGTCGGCGGCAAAGAGAATATCGAGGGTGGTCTGGGCTTAAGCGTTTCCTTGCGCGACATTGACGCCGGCGACGCCATTATTGGCTGGCGCGCCCGGCGTCATACGGCGTTGATTGATGTTGATGAAATCGCTGCGCTTGAGCCCGATGATTTTTTTGAGCCTATCTGCCCGCAAAAATCCGGGTTTATCATTCTTGACCCGGACGAGTTTTATATTCTGGCCTCGAAAGAAGCGCTGGTGATCCCGCCGGATTACGCCGCGGAAATGACGCCGATCAGCCCGGGGCTTGGAGAATTCAGAGTGCATTATGCCGGTTTTTTCGACCCCGGCTTTGGCTGGTCGGCGGCCGACTGCGTCTCAAATGGCAGCCGTGCGGTGCTGGAAGTGCGCAGCCATGATGCGCCGTTTGTTCTGGAGGACAGCCAGCTTGTCGCGCGCCTGGTCTATGAGCGGATGGCGGTGCGCCCGGTCCGGCTTTACGGCGCTGAAGGCCAGTCCAACTATCAGGGCCAGGGGCTTAAACTGTCGAAACATTTTCGCTAAAGCGATAACCATGCCTCGGATTGAATTGCGGGAATTATTTCTGGACGTTTTCCTTGAGTAAAATGCGCGCCGCGAGAAGTTTTGTTGTCTCAATGTAACGTCTTTGCGACCAACCACACGCGCCGGTGAGCTGCTCCCAATTGCGCATAGAAAGCATGGTCCATAAAATATCTGTTGCTTGTTTTACGGAATGGTCGCACGACAAGGCGGCGTCCGCCTTCAGCGCCTTTATTGCGGCGTTGCAGCCATGGCGCACGGCCTGCATGCGGTCTTCCCATGCGACGGCGGCGGCTTCATCTGTATCTTTCATGGCGAGAAAGGCTTTTCCAACGCCATAAATTTCAGGAATGTAATTCCCCCACGCCTCAATAAACGCATCAAGGCGTTCAACGCCTGTGGCGGCGGTTCGGCTTTTTGCTAACCGCACGTCGATGTCTTTGACTTCATCCAGATAGTGCGCCGTAGCGATCAGCAATTCAGCCCGTGCAGGGAAATGCAGATACAGCGCCTGTCGGCTGATGCCGGCTTGCTTTGCAATATCGCTCATACGCACGCCGGCGGCGTGGCCGGCTTCGAGCCGTTTTAAAGCGGCGGTTAGGATTTTTTTTCGGGTATTAACTTTTTCGCTTGACATGGTGTCAATGTAGCCTTACTTGACACCATGTCAACTTTACACCGTGTCAAGGTGAGGAAAAATTATGGCGCAACGGATTTTCATATGGACTGCGCACCCGAAGGCCGGGTCTTTGTGCGAGGGCGTCGCTGACGCCTATCAGGCCGGCGTGGAAGCGCGCGGCGCGGATGTGCGCCGGATCAACCTTAGCGCCATGTCTTTCGCCATGGACTTTAACGGGTATGGCGAAAATGCATCGCCGCTGGAACCGGACCTTCTGGCGTGGCAGGGCGCGCTCGCCTGGTCGGACCATGTGCTTATTGTTCACCCCTATTGGTGGGGCGCGATGCCGACCAAGGCGAAGGCGGTGCTCGACCGCGCGCTGACGCCTGGCTTTGGTTTCAAATATCACAGCAAAGGCATGGGCTGGGACAAGCTTTTGAAAGGCCGCTCAGCGGATGTGATTATCACCTCCGATACGCCGCCGCTGATCGACAGTTTGATTTACAAAAAACCGGCCCGGCGGGTGATGAAGAACCAGGTTTTGGATTTCTGCGGGATTGAAACCAAAAAAGTCGTCCAGTTCGGATCGGTAAAGCTGGCCTCGCCAAAGAAGATCAAAAACTGGATCGCCCGCGCCCGGCAAATGGGCGCAAGAGCTGCTGCATAAATTCTGCAGTTCATACAATGCAAATCTTCAAATCATGGGGAATAAGATGGCTACAAACTGGATTGTCTATGCGTGCCTTGCCGTCGGTCTTTCAAGCGCTCTTGTCGCCGGCGTTTTTCAGTCCTTTTCAGACTTCGTCATGAAGGCGCTCATAATTGCAGACCCGGCTGGCGGCATTGAGGCGATGCAGATGATCAACCGATGCGTTTTTCGCTCTGTGTTTGTGGTAATGTTGTTGGGGTTGGCCCCGGCAACGCTTGGCTTTGCCGCCTATGCCTATTTCAACCTGTCCGGCCCTTCGCAAGTCTGGATTATGTCTGGCGCAGCGATTTATGTAATGGGCGTTTTCTTCGTCACAATGTTTGGCAATGTGCCGATGAATAAGCGTCTCGACGCTATGAATTCCGAGACGGTAGAGGCGATCAACTATTGGCGTATCTATGGGAAAGTGTGGACAAATTGGAACCATATCCGCACATTCGGCTCGGCGGCGACGGCGGTTTGCTTCCTCCTTGCCAGCGCTGCGGTGAGTTGATGCGCTCTTTTTACGGCCCGCCCCATCAAGTGGAGCGGAACGTTGAGGTCAGTTTTTGTTGATTATTCTTGTTACTGATTATTCCGGCACATAGTCGGGCAGGAATTCTTCCATCTCTGCCATTATCCCTCTGAGATAGGCGTCGGCCGCTTCGACGCCCTGCTCGTTGGACACCGGGGTGATAAGCCGCACCAGGGCGCCGTCAGAGCGCTTTTTGACAACAGCGTCAAAGATCAGCCAGAATTTCATGGTGAATTCATTGGCGACTTTGCGGCCGCGTTGATCGTACCAGTAGTAAACCAGCTGACGGGCGTCACGATTTTCGATGATGAGCCGGTTATAAGTCATCGGCGCGCCGCTTGATGTGATGGTTTTCTCAATATCATGGTTGGCGATTTGCCAGCCGCCGCCGGGAATACATTGTCGGGGCGAATGCCAGGAGCGGCCGTCTCTCTGGGAATCGAGATAGGCCATATAAAGATTGAAAAACCGTCCGTCCGGCCCGGAAAAAGTCACGACGATGGTGTCGTCGGCGCCCAAAACCTCTGCAACGGTCGGGTCCATCGGCTTGATTTGGTTGCGCAGCTCGGGAAATTCCGCCGGGATGCCGGCGAAGGTTTTGCGTTCCGGGATGATCAATGAGTCTGTCGTCAGGGTTTGCGACAAGACCAAAAACACCGCCATTGCGCCGATAAAACCGCCGGCCATGACCGGCAGCTTCAGCCCGCCGCGGCTTGGCGGAACCGGCTTAAGGTCAGGCGCGCCAAGCGCGTCCAATGCGCTGCGGCGCGGTTTGGAAAAGAAGCTGAAAGCGGCAATCACAGCGAACAAAGCCAGCATGCAGAGCACGAACACCACCCAGCCTTCAAAGAAGTGCAGCGCGCCCTCGGCGTGTTGGGGGCCATAGGCCTGCACCAGCGCGCCTGTCACCGCGATGCGAAAGCTGTTCATAAAAATTGTGATCGGGAAGGTCGACAACACAATTGCAAACTTTTGCCAAAGCGGCCCGCGATAAAGATAAGCCGTCATCACGCCGAGGCTTAAAAACGGGAACAGATAGCGCAATCCGCTGCAGGCTTCGGCGACCTGTAGTTTATAGTCTCCCAGATCGATAACATTGCCGGACAGGAAAACCGGAATATCCATCAGCTGGATCATCCACACGCCGAGAATTGACGAGACTTCCTGGAATTTCCACGACAGGACGGTAATCAGCCAAAATGGCGGCGGCACGGCGAACAGTAAAAATCCGACCGGCGCGGCGGTGGCGCGCAATAAAGAGGCGCCGCCAAAGCCGGTGACGAGCCCGGCAATGGCGATCACCAACCCGACATGTTGGATTACATAAATATGGGTGAGCTGGCCGAGAACCAGAAACATGCCGGCGACAATGATGGCGGCGAGGCCTAAAAGCGACGGCGCGCCGATGCTGCGGCGGATGGCGTCGCGATTGGTCCAGATGAGCCAGGCGGAAATCACCGGGATGAAATAGCTGTGGCTAAGTTCCTGCTGACCGCCCCAGCGGTCCCATAGATTGACGATAGCATCCCAGAACAGAACGGCGAGGCCGACAACAGCCGTCAGTACAAAATAAGCCCAGCGGGGAAACCCCATTCGCCATCTCCCATTAACCATCACGCCAGCGCCCCGTTGGCGCTTTGTTATAACCACGCGGGAGAACTCTGCAATAAATGTGCGAGGACAATCGCGCTGTTGGGATGAGGCAAATTGACGATTATAGCTGTGAAATCGGGCCGTTAAGCCGGTTGGGTTTAGCGCTGCGAGGAGGCCTAAAAAAAGGGCGGCTCCGAAGAACCGCCCTTTTGCTACGCAACTGAAATCTATGGCCGTTAGGGCCGTGCCGGGAGGGCTACATCATGCCGCCCATGCCGCCCATGCCGCCCATATCAGGCATGCCGCCGCCAGCGGCGCCGTCTTTTTTCGGCGCATCGGCCACCATCGCTTCGGTGGTGATCAGGAGGCCGGCAACCGAGGCTGCATCCTGAAGCGCATGACGCACGACTTTCGCCGGGTCGACAATGCCGGCGGCGATGAGGTCACAATATTCATCCGTTTGCGCATTAAAGCCAAACTTGAAGTCATCCTGCTCCATCAGCTTGCCAACAACAATCGAGCCTTCGCCGCCAGCATTGGAGACGATTTGGCGGATTGGGGCCTGCAGCGCGCGGCGAATGATGTTAACGCCTGCGGTCTGGTCGGGGTTCTCGCCCTTAAGGCCGTCAAGCGCTCTTGATGCAAATAAAAGCGCAGCGCCGCCGCCCGGTACGATGCCCTCTTCAACAGCAGCGCGGGTGGCGTTCAGCGCATCGTCAACACGGTCTTTGCGCTCTTTGACTTCAACTTCCGTAGCGCCGCCAACTTTAATTACGGCAACGCCGCCGGCAAGTTTGGCCAGACGCTCTTCAAGTTTCTCGCGGTCATAGTCAGAGGTTGTGTCTTCGATCTGGCGACGAATTTGCGACGTGCGGCCTTCAATATCGGCCTTGTCGCCCGACCCGTCGATGATGGTCGTATCATCTTTGTTGATCGAGACTTTCTTGGAGGTGCCAAGCATGTCGAGCGTGACGTTTTCAAGCTTGATACCGAGATCTTCGGAAATGACCTGGCCGCCGGTAAGAACGGCGATATCTTCAAGCATGGCTTTGCGGCGATCGCCGAAACCGGGTGCTTTGACCGCAGCGATTTTCAGGCCGCCGCGCAGTTTGTTGACGACAAGGGTTGCCAGCGCTTCGCCTTCAACATCTTCAGCAATGATAAGGAGCGGGCGGCTCGACTGAACCACAGCCTCCAACAGCGGTAGAATAGATTGCAGGTTGGAAAGCTTTTTCTCGTGCAGAAGAATGTATGGGTCTTCGAGATCGACGATCATTTTGTCTGCATTGGTTATGAAATATGGAGACAGGTAGCCACGATCGAACTGCATGCCCTCAACGACGTCGAGTTCGGTGTCGAGCGACTTGGCTTCTTCAACCGTAATCACGCCCTCATTGCCGACTTTTTCCATCGCCTTGGCGATCATATCGCCAATATCTTTTTCACCGTTTGAAGAGATCGTGCCGACCTGTGCAATTTCGTCAGATGTTGCAATCTTCGTCGCGTGGTCTTTGATGTCTGCAACGACTTTAGAAACCGCAAGGTCAACGCCGCGTTTCAGATCCATTGGGTTCATGCCGGCGGAAACCGATTTGACACCTTCACGAACAATCGATTGCGCAAGAACAGTTGCGGTGGTGGTGCCGTCGCCGGCTTCGTCGTTGGTTTTCGACGCTACCTCGCGCACCATTTGGGCGCCCATATTTTCGAACTTGTCTTCAAGCTCGATTTCTTTCGCCACCGTAACGCCGTCTTTCGTGATGCGCGGTGCGCCAAACGATTTATCGATAACGACATTGCGGCCTTTAGGGCCGAGGGTGACTTTTACGGCGTTGGCGAGAATATCGACGCCGCGCAGCATTTTATCGCGCGCCTCGACGTCAAATTTGACTTCCTTAGCAGCCATTTAACCTACTCCTTAATTCTGATGAACTTGGGTTTATTAATCGACAATCCCGAGGATGTCTGACTCTTTCATGATGAGCAGCTCCTCATCATCGATTTTCACTTCCGAGCCCGACCATTTGCCGAACAAGATAGTGTCGCCCGCTTTGACGTCGAGCGCGATAAGCTCATTGTCGTCGCCGCGTGCGCCGTTGCCGACTGCAACGACTTCACCCTGCTGGGGTTTTTCTTTTGCAGTGTCGGGGATGATAATGCCGCCTGCGGTTTTCTCGTCTTCTTCGATACGACGGACCAACACGCGGTCATGGAGAGGCCGAAATGCCATAGTTTGCGTCTCCCTTGGCTGAGATTTGTAAGTAAAAACAACCTGTTGAACTAAAAGCAGGCATTTATGACACCTGCTAGCACTTGCTCCTAGCGAGTGCTAGCGTGGATTTAGGCGGCGATCCTCCGGGCGTCAAGGGGCGGGTTTACGAATTTAACGGGAAGTTGGGCGCAGATGCGCGCCAGCGCGGCTCCTGAAGAGGTAATCAGGGAGTTTTGCGTTCTGGGTCGCCGCGCCAGGCAAAATAAGACACCAGGACGCTGACCACTGCGGCGGCGACACCGGCGCCGAGCACGAGATACCCTTCAGAGGGCCCCATCATAAGCCCGGCCGCCGCCGCTCCGGCGCCGGTCAGCACGAATAGCCAGCCGCCCGTGCGGTTGGCCACGCTCCAGGCGTGTTCCGAAGACAGGGTCCACGGGGTCCGGATGCCGAGAAAGAAATTCGACCGGCTTTTGGCGGTGTAATTGCCGATTAAAATCAGTAAAATTGAAACCGCATAAAGCGTTATGCCGGGTAGGGGCGGACTTGCCTCGCCGCGGGCCGCCGGCAACACGATGCCCGCATGGACTACCGCAAGCAGCGTCGTCACGCCGATGGCGCTTGCCGCCAATAGTCCGGCGCTGCGACGCACATGTTCCGGCCTCGGATCGATTGCAGGTATCATAAAAAAGAACAAGGCAAGCACGATCGCAACCACCGGCATGCCAATCAGCACATGGTTGCGCGGCGAGAATCCGTTTGCGACGCCATTTAAATTCCAGTGGCGCGCAAGTGTTGCGTCTGCAGGAATGTGTACCCAGCCATATATTGAAATACCGGCCATAGCCGCGATAGCGAGCCCACAGATCCAAATAGCGGTTTTCATTTTTATCGCCTCCCGTGTGGCGCGGCGCGCAGTGCTTTCCAACTACTGTCGGGCGCCTCGCCGATCTTGAATAAATCCATCAGACCGGCAACAGAATCTTCGAGCACGGAGATGTTGACGCGATAAATCAGCGTTGTGCCTTTGCGCTCAGCCAAAATCAGATCGGCGCCTTTCAGGACGTTGAAATGCCCGGACAGGGTCGGTTTGGCGAGGGTGAAGGCTTCTGCAAGCTCACCTGCCGAATGGGCGCGCTGGCGCAGCATTGCCAGAACCTCGCGACGCACCGGATGGGCAAGGGCTTTATAAACATCATTCATAGTTTGTTATTTAGGGAATAAACAAAATATGTCAAGCATGTGCGTGCGATGGAATGTCGCCGGGCATGGCGAGCCTTTACTGCCCTTACGGGTTTTTAATTCCTGGCGAAGCGCAATAAGGCCATATTGCTCCCGCAATATACGGGTTGGCGAAGTTTGGCGGCCCGCTGGCGCGTCACAGAAATTTAAAAATCGCAACAAAGGAACGAGCATATGCGCAAAGCAATTATTTTGGGGGCAATCGCCATATTGGCGATTGGCTGCACAACCAATCCCTATACAGGAGAACGGCGCGCCAGCCGCACCGTGACCAGCGGCGCCGGCGGCGCGGCGGCCGGCGCGGCGGCCGGGGCTATTGTCGGCGCGATTGTTGGCGGCAACGCTGGCAAGGGCGCAGCGATTGGCGCCGCCTCCGGCGCGGCGATCGGCATCGGCATCGGCGTTTATCAGGACCGCCAGCAAGCCAAGCTGCGCGAACGCCTCGCCAATAGCGGCGTATCGGTGACCCGCGAAGGCGATAATATTTATCTTAATATGCCGTCAGATATTACGTTTGCGGTCAATCAGTCGGACATTACTCCGGGATTTTATGAAACTCTGAATTCGGTTGCGCTGGTCCTGAAAGAATTCGACCGCACGTCTATCAGCGTTTACGGCCATGCCGATTCCACCGGCCCGGAAGACTATAATATGCAGCTGTCCCAGCGCCGGGCTTTGTCGGTGTCAAACTATCTTGCAGCGCAAGGGGTTATGCCGGGCCGGCTTCAGGCGGTCGGTTTTGGCGAGAGCCGGCCGGTTGCCAATAACGCAACACAGGGCGGGCGCTCGGCCAATCGCCGCGTTGAGATCGTTATCGACCCGGTAGACAGCCAATTTTAATGGCGGATTTGTAAGATAGGCATAACTGCGCTTGTCAAATCAACCCGCCCGGCAGCTGCCGGGCGGGTTTTTGCTGTCCGCGCCTTATGCGCCATGGCCGGCTCCGGGATTCGGTCCAGCTTTAATCGCTTTTAAACCAAGATTTCCTAAAACTGACCGGAAAACCTGCCCGCCAGCGCCGATTGTGCTGGCGCGGCCTATTGGAGATGAGGCGGTCTGATGCATCTGAGGCAGAAAAGTTCGCGATATTGTTCCGCAGTGTTGTTCCTGGCGGGAGTGAACTGTGTGTTCCTTCTTGCAGCGATTATTACCGCGGAATTTCAGCCCGGCTTTGAAATCTGGCTGGCCAGTGCACTGGTGGCCTCGCTGATTTTACATGCCCGCGCCGGTTTTGCCTTAACTGACGCAGAGCAGGAAATCGAATTGCTGCAGCGTCAGACGGAAAAAATTCAGCCCGCATCGTACAAGCGCAATACGGCGCCTGTAGTAAAGCTTGATTCAGCCAAAGATTTCGTCGCCAAGGATGTCGATGTTAAAGATGCACAGATGCTTGCGCTGGTCAAAGGCGCGATCGAAAATGACCGGATCGATCTCTATCTTCAGCCCATCGTCAGCCTGCCGCAGCGCCGGCAGCGCTATTTTGAGGCGTTCTCGCGATTGCGCAATGAGGACGGCACGATCTTGCGGCCGATCCATTATCTCGAAGCGGCCGAACGCGCCAATCGGATTGGCGTGATCGACAACATGATTTTGTTGCGCGCGGTGCAGGCGCTCAGAAATCTCGGCGCGGAAAACAAACACTACCGGATTTTCTGCAATATTTCGCCGGCGACAATTTACGATCAGGATTTTTTTGCTCGGTTTACGGACTATCTTGACGTGCATAGCGACATGGCGTCGCGGCTGGTGTTTGAGTTTACCTATCCGGCGGTTAAACTTCTAACCGACAGGGCTGAGCGTAATCTTCAAGCGATCGCCGAGCGCGGCTATGCGTTTTCAGTAGACCACATCTCCCGCCTCGACCACAATTGGAGCGCCTTGCGTGAGAAGAATTTCCACTATGTCAAAGCGTCGAGCAAATTGCTCCTCAGCGCCAGCCAGGGCGATGCCGCATCGCGTGCGCGGGTGGCCTCGTTCAAGGAGACATTGTGCGACAACGACATCGATTTAATCGTTGAAAAAGTTGAGCTTGAGGCGCATATGCCGGAAATTCTGGCTATGGATATTGATTTTGGCCAGGGCGCGTTGTTTGGCGCGCCGCGTCCGGCAAACGTCTATATCCCGCCAAGAGTTGCGCTGGCCAAAGCGTCTTAAATTCACTCCACAATATTTTTCGAAAGACGCCCGCAACAGCGGTCTTTGCTTGACCAGGATTTGCCGCGGCCTTATCGCCATAAGTTGTGAGCATTCCCCGACCCATTTCCAACATTCGCGCATTGGCGTCCGATTATGACGCGATGTTGTGTGATGCATGGGGGGTGATCCACGATGGCGTCAATTTGCTGCCGGGCGCCGAGGCGGCGTTGGTCAATTTTCGAAAAACAAGCGGGCCGGTGGTCATCCTTACCAATGCGCCACGGCCATCGTCGATTATTCCAGCCCAGCTCGACCGGCTCGGTCTTGCCCGCGAGGCTTATGACGCGGTGGTGACTTCAGGCGATGCGACGCGCGATGAAATTGTCCAGCGTTTGCCGGCCCCCGCCTATCGCATCGGGCCGGAAAAGGACGATCCGCTTTTTGACGGCCTCGGGATTAATTTTGTCGAACTTGATGCGGCGGGATTTATCATCTGCACCGGGCCGGTCGATGATCAGAACGATGAGCCGGAAGATTATCGCGGCGTTTTGGAGCGTGCTGCGGCGCGCGGTCTGGAAATGGTTTGCGCTAATCCCGATATCGTTGTGAATTGGGGCGGGCGCATAATTTGGTGCGCCGGCGCGATTGCTGAACTCTATGAAAAACTTGGCGGCGTCATCGCCTATGGCGGCAAGCCGCATGCGCCGATTTATCGGCTCGCTTTTGATGCGGTGGCGCGCGCACATGGCGCGCCTGTGGGTGCGGCGCGTATTCTGGCGGTTGGCGACGGCCTTAATACCGATATTCTCGGCGCCAATCGCGCCGGTATTGATGCGCTGTTGGTCACCGGCGCGGGCGGCATTCATAATGGCTCGCCTGAACAGGCGGACATGCGCGTGATTGGCGCTATGGAGGGGTTGAGATGGTAGACGGCGCAGGCGTGATTGCGGCGATCGGCAATTTTGACGGCGTCCATCTCGGGCACCAGCACCTTCTGGGCGAAGCCGCGCGCTTTGCTGCGGCGCATGATGCGCGGCTTGGCGTGGTCCTGTTTGAGCCGCATCCGCGGCGTTATTTTAGGCCCGATGAGGCGCCATTTTTGTTGACCAGCTTGGCCCAGCGCGATGCATTGCTGCGTCGCTATGGCGCGATGGAAATCTTTACACTGACATTTGACAAAGCGCTGGCGTCGCTATCGCCAGATGATTTTATTCGCCGTGTGCTGAAACAAAAGCTGGGCCTTGGCGGTCTTGTCGCCGGCGCAGATTTCCGTTTCGGGGCCGGTCGCGCCGGCGACAGCCAGACGCTGATGACCATAGGCGCTGAGGCCGGTCTTAAGGTAAAAATCGTTGAGCTTTTACCGCAGCCTGCCGATGGTGCGAAATTCGGCTCCAGCGCAGTGCGGGCGGCGTTGCGTGAAGGCGACATGGCGCGCGCGCGCGTCCTGCTCGGGCGCCCGTGGGCGGTGCGCGGCGTGGTCGCGCAAGGCGAACAACGCGGCCGCACGCTCGGCTTTCCAACCGCGAATATGACGCTTGGCGAGATTATCGCGCCACGCCGCGGGGTTTATGCGACCCGGGCGCGGGTCAGCGGCGTCGCTCATGACGCGGTCTCCAATTTTGGGCGCCGTCCCACCGTCGGGTCAGAGGCGCCGCTGCTCGAAACCCATCTGCTGGATTTTGACGGCGACCTTTATGGCCGCGAGATTGAGGTCGATTTTATGCATTTTATTCGCGATGAGGTGAAATTTGACGGCCTCGACGCCCTCAAAGCCCAGATTGCCAAAGATAGCGTGAAAGCGCGGGTTTTACTGGCGTAAACCGGCTCTCGTGATTGTGTAATTTGCTAATGGCAGGCGCCACAATGTCGTCACATTACCCATGGAAATTTGAGCTGACGAATTAGGCTGCGCAGCCCCGCGCGGCGAGAGAGGTTGCGTGATGGCTATCAGCAGATCGAAGAAACTCATCCTTTGCGCGGCGGCGGCTGCAACCACGCTCGGCGTTGGAACATCGGCCTTTGCCCGCGGTTATTATGGCGGCCATCACGGCTATTATGGCGGGCATTATTCCGGTTACGGCTATGGTTATGGCGGTCACCATGGGCGACGCCATCATGGCGGCGGCGGCAAAGCCGCGGCGATCGCGCTTGGCGTGATCGGCGGCGCGATAATCGTTAACGAACTGGCGGAGAGCAAATCTCGCCGCCGGGCTTATGAAGACCGTTATGACCGGCGCTATGACCGCTATTCCCGGCGGGCCGTGCGGACTTACGACACTGGCGCTTTTGAGCGCGGTTACGAAGAGGGGTATGCGCGCGGCCGCGATGCTGACGGCGCCGCGCCTGCGGACGGCGATCTTGATGTGCAGCGTGAAGGCCGCGCCGATGGCGGCCCGCAACCGATCCGCCTCACCTATGACAACGCCTATAAGACCTGCACCAAACATGCGCGCGCAGCGCTCGGCAATCGCGGCTTTGTTCTCGCCGCGCCCAACCGCCCGGATACGGCTGAAGACCTTGGCGGCTCGTGGAAGATGACCGCCAATGTCACCGCCCAGAACCAGAACGGCGAAAGCTGGACCCGGGCGATGTATTGTGAGGCCGATGACAGCCGGGTTTATCTGCTGGAGTTGATTTAAGCCCGCTTCCCGCGTGACGGGGGGCGTTTGATCTGATATGACCGTCGCCATGAGTGGCGGTCTTTCCATAATTATTCGAATTATCAGCCCGGCCGGGTGCGCTGGAAGCCGTTAGGCTATATTCAAGCGCCCAGGACCGGGTCTGACTTTTTCGTTTTCCTGACACCTTAAAAAAAGAAGAGAAATCCGATGCCAGATGCATCGTCTAAAGATTCAAAACCCGCTGAGCCCAGTACCCCCGACAATGGCGCCCGCGACTATAAAGACACATTGTTCCTGCCGAAGACCGACTTTCCCATGCGCGCCGGCCTGCCCAAGCGCGAGCCGCAATGGCTGAAGCGCTGGGCGGATATGGGCATGTATCAGCGCCTGCGCGAGGCCGCCAAGGGCCGCACGCCGTTCGTCCTTCATGACGGCCCGCCTTACGCCAACGGCCATATTCATATGGGCACGGCGCTCACCAAAATATTGAAAGACATGATCGTGCGCGGGCGCCAGATGGCGGGGTTTGACGCCAATTACGTGCCCGGCTGGGACTGCCACGGCCTGCCGATCGAGTGGAA
>JAJFGE010000129.1 GCA_021776295.1 Hyphococcus sp. | reverse complement strand
GCGTTAAACGCTAGGACTATCCCGGCCTGCCCAGCTTTACCCAGGGCTAATGAACACCCCTACTCTATTGTATTTTCGGCTTCTCAATTTAACGCTTCTCCTGTGAAGTGTTAAATCGGAGCTATGCGCATGCGGGCGCCGGACACAAAAACGCCGACGGCGCCTTGCGACACTGTCGGCGTTTTTTGTGTCCGGGCTACTCCCCCAAAAGAATTGCCTGGACCCTAGGGATCTCCCCCTGTTGTGTGATGGCACACTAGGTCAATGGGTCACCCAACTATAGGAGATTTTGGCCGTGATTAGCAAAACTTAGTTGTTTTTCAGCACTAAACGCTCGCCAGCGGCGCCTGGACAATATCGTGGCTTCGCTTCGCCTGGACATCGCGCATTAATGCCGTCTGTGCGGTGAAAAACTGCGCTGGGGTTACGCCGATGAAGGTTTTAAATTCCTTGATGAAATGCGATTGGTCGTAAAATCCGGGACCGGCTGCGTTTTGCCATGGCGATTTTCCGGCGCGGATTGTGTCGGCGGCGCGCAGCGCACGATATTTGCGCTGGAGAAGCTTTGGCGAGGCGCCAAAATGCCGCTTGGCGAGCCGTTCGGTCTGGCGGCGCGACACGCCAGTCATCGCCATCAGCCGGTCAAGATCGAGCGTTTCATCGTGCAGCAACCAATCCTCGATAGCTTGCGGATATGAGATCGTCCGTTTGGCGCGCCGCTCCAGCAGAGCGGAAAAATACGCATCACTAATCGTCGCCATCGCGCGCATATCGTCTGCCTTTTGGACCTCATCGAGCACTGCGCCAGCGACGCGGCGCGCGACATCGGAAAGGTCAAACACCTGATCGGCGGCTTCATAGGCATTGATGCTGAACAGCCTGATCCATCCGCGCGGGCGTATGCCGATCCCGAACACCCGCGTTCCGGCGTCGGCATGCATGGTATAGGCGCCCATGGTCGGGCCGATCAGGAATGTCGAAGTGATACGTGTGGGTTCATCAGCACCCGGCATATATAGGTCGCCAGAACCGTTCAGCAAAACCCGGATATTGCCGAGCTCCGCGCAAAGCGGTTGCACCGTCGCGACATCGGTCGCGAAGTAATAATAGGCGCGGACATAGTCCCTGAGATCCGCGCGCGGAAGATAATATTGCAGCTCCATCTCGACCCTTATGGTAGTGTAGTCAGATTACACTGTCGGTTGCAAAATTGGCTTTTTGACGGCGGCGCCAGGCGGCATTTCGTCTCAATTCGAAGGCCGGCGCTGGCGGCGATGATATCAGCCTGCAACGTCAACAATCATGCCGTCATAGGCCGGCTCGATGCCTTCCGGGAGCTTCTGTTGAAGGGTTTGGTAGTCCATATGGACGTGGAGATTAGTCAAAATCGCGCGGCGCGGCTTGACCCGGGCAATCCATTCCAGCGTCATTTCAAGATGCGCGTGGGTGGCGTGCGGTTTTTCCTGTAGCGCATCGACGATCCAGGTATCGACACCTTCGAGCAATTTGAAACTTTCCTCCGACAGTCCGACAACGTCACTGGAATAGGCGATACCGCCAAACCGGAAACCGAGCGAGTCTACGCTGCCATGGTCTTGCAGAAACGCGACGGCCGGAATGTCGCCGCTCGGACCGTTGATGGCAAACCCCTGGCCGCATGGCGGCATGTCAATTTTTTTCAGGATCGCCGGATAATAACTGCCGGGTTTTTGCGTAAAACAATAATCAAATCGCTCCAACAGATGGCCGGCCGTCGCATCATCAATATAGACCGGCATGCGCTGGCGCATTTGCAGCGCAAAGACCCGCAAATCATCGATGCCATGGCACTGGTCGGCGTGGTCATGGGTAAACAGCACCGCATCAAGGCGCGAGCATTTCGCGCTCAAAAGCTGCTCGCGCATGTCCGGCGATGTATCGACCAGCACGCTGGTGATTTTGTCGTGGCGAAAGCCAAATTCGGCGTGTGCGCGCTGAACGAGAATGGAACACCGTGTGCGCCGGTTCTTCGTCTCGTTCGGATCGCAAGCCCCCCACTCGCCCGCTCCGTCAGCACCGCCAAAACGCGGCACGCCGCCGGATGAGCCCGAACCAAGAATGGTCACGCGCAAATCTTGTTTCCCGCTCATTCGTCCGTATCCGAAGGGTTAGCGCAGGCGAACAGACGGAAGAAATTATCCGTTGTGGCGGCGGCAATTGTCTCCAGGTTTACGCCCTTAATTTGGCCAAGCTTTTCGGCGACATGGGTGACGTAGGCCGGCTCATTGCGCCGGCCGCGCATCGGCGCCGGCGCCAGATACGGGCAATCAGTCTCGATCAATATCCTGTCTAGCGGCGCAGTCTCGGCAATCGCGCATATGCCGGCGGCGTTTTTAAAAGTGAGGATGCCGGAGAACGAAATATAACCGCCAAGCGCGAGCGCTGTCTCAGCCAGCGCCGGCCCGCCCGTGTAGCAATGTAAGAGCGGCGTAAACGCGCCCTTGCCATGCTCCTCAAGCAACAATTTACGCATCTCCTCATCAGCGTCGCGGGTGTGGATAATCAGCGGCAATCCGGTCTCGCGCGCCGCTTCAATATGCGCCTGGAACACCGGAAATTGCGCCGCGCGGTCTGAATGTTCATAATAAAAATCCAGCCCGCATTCACCGATGCCGACGACTTTTTCATCGCCCGTCAAATCAACCAATTCGCGCGCGGTCAATTCTGGATACTCATCAGCATAATGCGGGTGAACGCCGATGCTGCGCCAGATAAAATCATGGGTGTCGGCAATGGCTTTTATCGCCGCGGTAGAGGAAAGCTTGTCCGATATGGTGAGCATATAGGCGACGCCAGCATCTCGCGCAGCGCGGATGACCGCGTCGCGGTCCTCGTCATAACGCTCTGAGTGCAGATTAACGTGGCTGTCGACTAACATTGCGAGGCCGCTCATGAGGCCGCTAGCGCGGCGCGCAAATCATAGGCCATGGCGGCGATCAGTTGGCCACGGTCTAGATTGAGCGCATCGCCGCGTTCGGCAAGCATTGTCAGTTGTTCGTAGGCGCTGAGCAAAGACGCCGGCGCCGCGCCCGCGAGCGGTCCCTCAAGCGCCGCGCCGCAAGCTGCCGCGCGGGCGCCATCCGACAGACTTTGCAACACCGTCGCTTTAAAAATCTCCCACTTCGCGTCACCGGCCCTGCCGGCAAGTGCGCTCGTGATGCGGGTGATCTCCCCGCCTTTGCGTGCGGCGGCGACAAATCCGTCAGCCAGCGCGATGGCGCCCGCCCCCTCGCCCGCCGCCAGCATCATTGCATAGCCCGGCCTGCCGCCGGCGTGAGCGGCAATGCGCGTCGCTTCCTCGCCCTCGGCAAGCTCCTCACGCTCCAGCAGCGCGACAATCTCCGCATCGTCAAGGCTACGCAAATCAATCCGCCGGCAGCGCGAGCGGATGGTGGCGATTAGCCTTCCGGGCGCCGCCGACAAGAGCAGCAGCAGCGTATCGGCGGGCGGTTCTTCAAGGGCTTTAAGGAGCGCATTGGCGGCGTTGCGGTTGAGGTCGTCGGCGCTGTCGATAATCGCCACGCGATAGCCGCCAAGCGCCGCTGTACGGTTCAGAAACAAGGTTAATTTGCGGATGGTTTCGACAGTAATATCAGATTGGTAGCGCGATGTTTTCTCGTTCCATACCTGCTCTGCGATAAACACATCCGGATGCGCACGCTGAGCGACTAGCCGGAAGGTGCGCTGCTCGGGCAGCATATCGAAATTGTGGTCGTTCATCAGCGCGGCGGGGTCGAGCATGGCGCGGGTTATGCGATAGGCGAGGGTTGCTTTGCCGGCGCCTTTGGGCCCGGCGATAATCCACCCATGGCTGAGCGCGCCGCCAGCGATAGCGTCGCGCAATTCGCGCTCAACCGCTTCGCGGCCGATCTGGTCGGGGCGTTCATTGGGAGCCATGAGAGCGTCAGACATGGGGTCATGTTTAGGAGTTTTGCCGCGCCAACGGAAGCCGGGTCAGCTTAAAACGGCGGGCAATCTTTGCTTGACGGCCTCGACAATACGCCCCGCCACCGTCTCGACCGAGCCGCGCGCGTCAACCACAACGCAGCGCTCCGGTTCAGCCTTGGCGATATCGAGATAGGCCTGGCGCACCTGGCGCTGAAAATCCGCACCCTTGTCCTCAAACCGGGTCTCGCCTTTGCTGGCGTCGGCGCGGCGCAACCCGTCTTCGGCCGGCACATCGAGGATAAGCGTGAGATGCGGGTCATGGGGGCCAACCACCAGGGCGTGCAGCGCTTTTAGATTGTCAACGCCGGCGCCGCCAGCGACGCCCTGATAGGCCATGGAGGAATCCGCAAAACGATCGCTAATCACCACCGCGCCGCGTTCCAGCGCCGGCAAAATCGTCCGCTCAAGATGGTCGCGCCGGGCGGCGTACATCAACAAGGCTTCGGTGAGCGGCGACCAGCGGTCTTTCGCGCCCATGACAATCAGTGCACGAATAGCCTCGCCGCCATCGGAGCCGCCAGGCTCGCGGGTTTCAATCACCTCGCGTCCGGCGGCGCACAACCGCTCGCTGAGAATTTTGATCTGGGTTGATTTGCCGGTCCCGTCGCCGCCTTCAAAGCTGATAAAGACGCCCGTCATACCCACCTGACTATCACACATATCTCATTGCGCGGCTGCGGCCGCTTGCGGCTCAGGCTTGGCAAGCAGGGTTTTGGCGGCAAGGCCGATTTTACCGAGCACGCCAAGCTCTTTCACGGCGCGGCCGGCATAGAGCGGATATTCTTTTGTTTCACCGCCATCGACTTCAATCTGCAAGTAACCGATTTGCTGGTCGGCGCGGATAGGCGCTGCGACCGGGCCTTCATAGACAATACTGGCTTTGGTTTTATCGAGCATCGAACGGTGAACGATAAGCCGCACCGGTTCCTTGACGATTAGCGGCGCAGTCCTCGCCCTGCCCTTGAAGATTTGCGCGTCGCCAACTACGTCGCCCGGCTCGTAAAGCGTTTTTGTCGCGAAATCATTGAACGCCACACGGATAAGACGCGCCGCCTCCGTTGAGCGTTCCTTTTCCGACCCCAATCCGTTGACGACGATAATCCGCCGTTCGCCATCGCGTATCGCCGAGCCGACAAGGCCATAACCGGATTCATCCGTATGCCCGGTTTTTAACCCGTCAGCGCCGTCAAATGCGTCCAACAACGGATTGCGATTCGGCTGGCGGATTTTCTCCCAGGTAAATTCACGCTCGGAAAACAGCGCATAATAGGCGCCATTTTCATGGATGATTTTACGGGTCAAGAGCGCCAGGTCGCGCATGCTCATTTTCTGCTTCTCATCCGGCCAGCCGGTGGCGTTAGCAAAGCTTGAATCATTCAAGCCCCATTCGCGGGCTTTGCGATTCATCAATTCGGCGAACGCCGCCTCGGAACCTGAAATATTTTCCGCCAACACAATACACGCATCATTGCCAGATTGGATGATGACGCCGCGCAACAAATCCTTGACGGCGATTTGCGTATCGACGCGCACCCACATTTTTGAACCGCCCTTGCGCCACGCCTTCTCGCTGACGTCAAACTTGTCGTTGAGGCTGAGCGAGCCTTCTTTGAGCCGTTCAAAAACAATCGCCACCGTCATCAGCTTCGACATCGACGCCGGCGCGGTAGGAATGCGCGCATTTTTCTCGAATAAAACTTCGCCGGTGCGGAAATCCATAATCACGGCATATTCCGCCAGTGTAGAGAGCGGCTGTGCGTTGGCGGCGCCAAACGATGCGAATAGAGCCGCAATCGCGGCAAACATGAATCCAGACAAACGCACCTCTAACTCCTTTTTATACCAGCACTCATCACGCCATTATTAGTATCGGTCATTCAACATCCAAAATCGCCAACCGCGCGGCGACATCACGGCGTAATGGTGATCATCCTCGCATCATCATAGCCTGCTTCGCGCACCGCTTCCAAGCGTTTGAGCGCTTCGGCGCGGGTTGAATATGGCCCCATATTCACGCGGTAGAAAACCTTGCCGCCCTCGCCATCAACCCGTGTCAACCGCAGCATCCCGACTGCGCCGAGTGAGGTGCGCACCGCCTCTATATTATCAAGGCTTGAGAGCGCCGCCACGCGAATCGCATAAAGAGTGGTCGCAGCGGCTGGCGGCGTTTCCGTCACGGCAGGCGTTGGCGTTGCCTCAGGATGGGGGCGCGCTTCGGCGGGCGCGCGCTCGGGTGGGGGTGCTTGCGGTTGTAGGGACGGCGATGCTGGTGATGACGCCAGAATGATCGCTGTTGCAGGTGGCGGCACGGAATCAAGTGGTGAGGGAGCCGGCGACGTCGTTGTCGGGGTCGTTGATGGCAGCGCCTCGACCATGCTCACCGCGCCGGTGACGCCATTACGCGCCTCGGTGATCGGATGGTGATGGTGGTCCTGCGTTGCAACGGCAGCGGGTTGTTTCGGCGCGGCCTTGGCGTAGATGCGGTTGCTGCGCTGGCCAGGCAAAGCCGCCGGCCCGAGATAGCGCACCCGCACCTTCGCCAGTCCGTTTTTCTCAAACCCAAGCCGTCGCGCCGCCGCCCGAGACATATCGATAATCCGGTTGCTTGCAAACGGCCCGCGATCATTGACGCGCACCACAATCCGGCGGCGGTTTTCGAGATTGGTTACCTCCACCATCGACGGCAGCGGCAGCGTCGTATGCGCCGCCGTCATCGCATTCATATTGTAAATCTCGCCATTGGCCGTCGCGCGGCCATGAAAGTCGCGCCCATACCATGAGGCGGTTCCGACTTTATTGTAATTAGGATCATGCGCCGGGCGGTACCATTTGCCCTTCACCTTATAGGGCTTGCCAACTTTATGATGCGGTGTTGGCGGCGCGCCATAACGCGGCGTGGCGCAACCGGCAAGCGCCAGCGCCATAGCCAATATCAACGCCATCAACGGTTTATGCACAGGCTGGACAGATAACCAACGGGGCAAAACTGATACGGTCATACAAGGTTCCGACTAGTCCCGGCGCAGCGACGTGGGCGCCCAATGTGAGCGCCAGGAGGAAACAGTTGAAAACCTTAATCTTGCGTTAACCCTTTGGCAAAGCCCCACCCGGACCCTAAAGAGCAAGCGCCTTCCCGCCAGTCCAGCCCGCAGCTTGTCATTTCAAACAAGCGCGCTAGAACCCGTCCGACGTTTTCGGCAAGTTATCCAAACGCCCGGTACGGAGGGGTGGCAGAGTGGTCGAATGCGTCGGTCTTGAAAACCGGTGGGCGTTTACGCGTCCCGTGGGTTCGAATCCCACCCCCTCCGCCATTTTATATTTTGGGCGACCCATAATAGATTGGGAGTTATTGGCGGGCAAATGCTCGCCCTACAGTGCGAAGCGTTCTACCGACACGGTCAAATTTCATGCGGGGAAATTGGTAGGCCCTAGGGGAATCGAACCCCTCTTTCCAGGTTGAAAACCTGGCGTCCTAACCGATAGACGAAGGGCCCGTACCGGCTCGCCGCTGCGGCGAAGGCGCTGTATATGCGAGGGATGCGGGGGCTTGCAAGCCCCTAGAGCAAATCCGGGTCCAATTGAATCATGGATTTGCTCTAGATTGTTTGTTTGCCGCATTTCTATCGGATAACCGTGTCACACTTATCCGGAAATGCTCTAACGCCTCATCTGCTAAAAATCATGACGCGGGCGCTGCATCGCTGATCTGGAGCTGGCCAGCGTCGCCGCCGCGCCAGTCATCAGCTTTGACCCGGCCGGCAATGTGGAGGCGCCCGCCGGCGCGCAAGACCTCGCCCAGCGGCTCGCCTTCGGCCCGGAAGGCGATCGCCCGCACGCTCTGGCCGGCGTCGCCTTTCAGCGTCAGCGCGATATGGTTTTGCCCGACGGTTTTGACGTAATCGGCGCGCATATCGGTCAGCGCGAAGACCGGCTCTGGGTTGCCCGGACCATAGGGGCCCGCCTGGGCGATCATTTCGGCGAAGGTTTTGGTGACCGCACCGGGCGCAATCACCGCGTCGATATCAAGCGTCCTGTTCTCGCGCGCCATCGCCACTTCGCCCTCCAGCGCATCATTCAGCCGTTGGCGCAGCGCGGCGACTTTATCCGGCGCAATCGTCAGACCCGCCGCCATCGCATGGCCGCCGCCAGCGATTAACAGCCCGTCATTTTTTGCAGCGCTTATGGCGCCGCCGAGATCGACGCCGGTGATCGAGCGGCCCGAGCCTTTGCCGACGCCTTCATTAACGCCGATGACGACCACCGGCCGGTCAAATTTCTCTTTCAGCCGCCCGGCGACAATGCCGACGACGCCCGGATGCCAGCCCTCGCCGGCAACGATGATGGCAGCGTCTTGATAGAGTTTGTCTGTTTCAACCCTGCGCAACGCCTGTTCCTGAACAGCAGCCTCGATTGCCTGGCGCTCGGCGTTCATGCCATGGAGTTTTTCCGCCAGATATTGGCGGCGCGCATCGTCCGTGGTCGTCAGAAGTTCAAAGGCGAGACGCGCGTGACCGATGCGCCCGGCAGCGTTGATTCTCGGCCCCAGCAAAAACCCCAGATGGTAGGTTGAGGGCGGGCCTTTCATGCCGGCGCGGGCGCCCAATGCAGTGAGACCGGGATTGCCGCCCTGCCCCAGCACTTTTAAACCTTGCGCCACCAGCACCCGCGTCAGACCGGTGATGTGCATTACATCGCAGACCAGCCCCAGCGCCGTCAGGTCGAGCAGCTGCAACACATTAGGCTCGGCGCGATCCTTAAAATAACCGGCCTCGCGCAACGCCCGGTTGACCGCGATCACGGTCATGAAGGCGACGCCCGCCGCGGACAGGTTTTCCAGACCGGAAATATCGTCGGGCCGGTTTGGATTGACCGTCGCAACCGCGCCAGCCGGCGGCGGGCCGTCCATCATGTGGTGGTCGAGAATAACGATATCGAGGTCTTGGGCTGCGGCTTGTTCAATCGGCTGACGCGCCGCCGCGCCGCAATCGACGGTGATGATAACTTTGACGCCTTGCTGTTTCAAACTCAGAAAGGCGTCGATGGACGGCCCATAGCCTTCGCTCATCCGGTCGGGCAGATAGATTTCGAGCGGCGCGCCGATGGCGTTAAAATATTGCTTTAAAATCGCCGCCGCCGATGTTCCATCGACGTCATAATCGCCGAACACGCCGAGACGCTCGCCAGTGATAATGGCGCCGGTAATCCGTGAAGTCGCCGTTTCCATATCTTTCAAACAATAGGGGTCGGGCAGGCTGCCGCGCAGCGTCGGTTTAAGATAGGCCGCCGCGTTTTCGCAACTCACGCCGCGCGCGGCGAGAACCCGTGCTAGCAGTGGCTCGATCTCGCCCTGTTGCGCCATCGCCAGCGCCTCACGGCCATCGGCCGCGCGCAAATGCCAGCGCCGCCCGGACGCGGTTTGCGACATTGGCGGCAGGGAGATATCTGCAAATGCCGCCGATTGGTCCGCCGGTGTTGTCAGCAACGCAGTCATATTAGCCGCGCCTGCCTCATCGACACGTCCGCGCCCGGATGTAGCGCACGGTTGAGGTTTTGGACCGCATCACCACGGTGTGGGTGTTAACAAAGCCGCGCTCCCATTTGACGCCGTCGAGCATGGTGCCGTCGGTGACGCCGGTCGCCGCGAAGATGACATCGCCGGAGGCGAGGTCAAACAGGTCGTATTTGCGATCAAGGTCGGTAATGCCAATGCGTTCGGCGCGGGCGCGTTCGTCGTCGGTGCGGAAATGCAGCCGGCCTTGCATCTGGCCGCCGACGCATCGCAGCGCCGCTGCCGCCAGCACGCCTTCCGGCGCTCCGCCGCGACCGACATAAAGGTCGATGCCGGTCGACGCCTCGGTGGCGTGAAAGACGCCGGCGACATCGCCGTCGGAAATCAGAAACACCCGCGCGCCCATTTTGCGTGCGCCCTCAACCAGCGGCAGGTGGCGCTCGCGGTCAAGAATGCACAGCGTGACTTCCGAAGTCGGCTCGCCCTTGGCTTTGGCGATGGCGCTGATGTTGTCCTCAATCGGCGCATCAAGATCGATGGTTCCCGGGGCGTAGCCGGGCCCGCAGGCGATTTTGTCCATATAGACATCCGGCGCATGCAACAGCGTGCCGCCTTGCGCCATGGCGACGACCGCCAGCGCGTTCGACATTGCTTTGGCGGTGAGCGTCGTTCCTTCCAGCGGATCGAGGGCGATATCGATTTTCGGCCCCTTGCCGGTGCCGACTTTCTCGCCAATGTATAACATTGGCGCCTCGTCGCGCTCGCCCTCGCCGATGACCACCGTGCCGTCCATCTCAAGTTTATTGAACGCTTCGCGCAAAGCCGTCACCGCCGCCTGGTCGGCGCCTTCCTTGTCGCCGCGTCCGATCATCGTCGATGCGGCGACCGCTGCGGCCTCCGTACAGCGTCCGACTTCCATGGTCAGAACCCGATCGAGATATGCTTCTTCCACTGCCATGCGTTGTTTCATCCCTTCAGGCGCGGGGACTGCCCGCGCGAAATACATGTCACTTCTATTTTTCTGCGCGCGCGTCGTTCACCACGATTTCATCGTCGCCAACCTGCTCGGTCAATACATCGCGCGCGGTGATAATGTCGCCGGCGGTTGCGCGCTCTTCATCGACTGCGGTCCGGTCTTCCTTGACCTTACTGGCGAGCGTGTCGCGCGCCGCCGCAAGCGCGTCCATCTCGGCCTTGAGTTCATCTTGTGCTCGCTCGGCCGGAAGGTCGCTCCGCGATGGCGCCGCCGAGAGGTTCGGAAAGCGCGTCTTTTCGCCGTCTTTGCGCTCAGCAATTTCTTCTTCAATCACCGGATTGGGTGGTTTTTCGCTCGCCAGTTCCTCATATTTGAGGATGCCCGGCGGCGCCAGACGGCGCCATTGGACGCCCGAGCACCCCATCACCAGGAGCGCAGCTGCAAACACAAAGAGGTCTTTTACCATTGTCGGTCTTACACCCGGCCCCAGAGCCGCCTATAGTCAGCCATCATCCCCCTTTAGAACCCCAACCGGCCCAATGAAGCAAGCAGAAGACAATCCCAAAGCGTCGAAAAAGCGCAAACACAAGCGCAAAAAGAAGGCTAAGGCGAAAGCCGCCGCCGGGGCGCCGGCTGGCGCGCCCAAACCCAATGGTGCGGCGGCGCCTAAAGCTACCTCGCTCTATGAGGATTTTGACGCACTGGCCGAACATCTGGTGAAGATTTCCGGCAAAAGTCAGGAAGTGGTTCGGGAGTTTTTCGCCAATAATCCAGGGAGCAAAAAGCTTGGCGGCGCGCTGCCCGCCGACCCATTAAATGTTGGTGAGGCGTTACAGGAGATGATGAAGGGCCTGGCGGCCGATCCCGGCACGGTCATGCAGCGCCAGTTCAACCTCTGGGGCGATTACGCCAAGCTGATGGCGGCCATGTCGCGGCGCCTCGCCGGAGAACAGGTCTTGCCGGCGATCACGCCCGAGCAAGGCGACAAGCGCTTTACCCACCCGGCATGGGACGAAAACCCGATGCTGGATTACGTCAAGCAATCCTATCTGATTTTTGCACGCTGGCTGGAGACCACAACCGCACAGCTTGACGGTATGGACCCGCACGACAAAGCCAAGGCGGAGTTTTACACCAAACAATTTATCGATGCGCTGGCGCCGACGAACTTCGCCGTGCTCAATCCAGAGGTGGTCGAGGCGACCATCGCCAGCAAGGGCGAGAACCTTCTCAAAGGGCTTGAGAACCTGCTGGAAGACATTGACCGCGGTCATGGCGAGTTGGCGATCCGGCAAGCTGATCTGGACTATTTCAAGCTCGGCGAGAATATCGCCACCACCCCGGGCAAGGTGGTTTTTCAAAATGAAATCCTGCAACTCATTCAATATCAGCCGACCACGGATGAAGTCTCCAAACAGCCAATGCTGATCATCCCGCCCTGGATAAACAAGTTTTATATCCTCGATCTACAGCCGCAAAACTCGTTCATCAAATGGCTGGTCGATCAGGGTCGCACGGTCTTTATCGTCTCGTGGGTCAATCCGGATTCTCACCTTAAAGACAAGACCTTCGAGGACTATATTCATCAAGGTGTTTATGAGGCGCTGGACGCTGTTAAAGCAGCAACGGGCGAGAAAAAAGCAGATACCATCGGCTATTGCATCGGCGGCACCACCCTGGCGACGAGTTTGGCGCTGATGGCCAAAAAAGGCGACCACCGGGTTAATTCCGCGACATTTTTCACCGCCCAGGCGGACTTTTCCGAGGCTGGCGATCTACTTCTGTTTGTTGACGACGAACAACTCGACGCTATTGAAAAACAGATGGAAGCTGCTGGCGGCGTGCTCGAAGGGCGCGCTATGGCCAACACTTTCAACATGCTGCGCTCGAACGATCTGATCTGGTCGTTCGTGATCGACAATTACATGAAGGGCAAAAGCCCGGCGAAATTCGATCTGTTATACTGGAATTCCGACGCCACACGGATGCCAAAAAATGTCCACCTGTTCTATCTGCGCGAGTTCTATCAAAAGAACGCTCTGGCCAAAGGCAAGATGAAAATCGATGGTGAGACACTCGATCTCGGCGATGTCGATATTCCGATTTTCATGCAGGCCGGCGAAACTGACCATATCGCGCCGCATAATTCCGTATACAAATCAGCCTGCCTGTTTGCATCCAAAGACAATGACAATGTCACCTATATGCTCGCTGGCTCCGGCCATATCGCCGGCGTCATCAATCATCCCGACAAGAACAAATATCATCACTCGGTCAATGCCGACCTGCCCGAAACAATGGCGGTGTGGAAAGCCGGCGCCGAGCGCCGCCCGGGCTCGTGGTGGCCCTATTGGATCAAATGGCTCGACAGGGTGAGCGGCGGCAAGGTCCCTGCCCGCATCCCCGGCGGTGGCAAGCTTAAGGCGCTAGAGGACGCGCCGGGCAGCTATGTGAAGGTGAAGTCCTAGCCATGAGAGCCGGATCTGATCTGCAACGCAAAGGCATGCTGTGCGATCCCGGCGAGCACTTTCAGGGCAGATACGAAGTTGAACACAAATACCGGGTTGAGAACCTCACTCCAATTCGTGACCAGATCGCGCAACTCGGCGGCGTCGCCTTCATGCTGGAAAATCACGAAACCGATATTTATTTCGATATGGACGACAAGCGGTTCGCCGACAACGATCAGGCAGTTTGTTTGAGAAGTATGGCGCCATCCGGCCGCGTGTTGTGGATCAGCAAAGGGCCCGGCCCCGACCGTTGTGTTGCAATGGATTTAGATGACGCCGGCAAGGCCTATGAAATGCTGACATCGCTTGGCTTTGTTGAGGTCCTGCATATCGCAAAAGCGCGCGACCTTTATTTTCTTGGGGCCTTGCATGTCACCCTGGATGAAGTCCCCGGACTTGGCCCGTTTGTTGAGATCGCCGCAATGACGGATGAAGAACATGCTCTTGACGGGCTGCGTGCGCAAATCGATGCGCTCGCCCTTAAACTTGACCTCTCGCCAGCCAACCGCGAAGCGCGATCTTATCGCGCGATGCTCAGCACTCCCGGCTCGCGATGATTTAGCGTAGCCTTGCGGCAATTCCTTTTAGCGTCTCGCCAAGCGCGGCCCGGCGTTTTTTCGTGATGGCGTCTGCGCTATCCACTTTCAGTTTCGCCGCCAGCGATTTGAGTTTCTTCGCCAGAACCTTATCGCGCCCGCCGTCATCAAGTCGTGACGCCGCACTGTCCAGCGTTGCTGTCAAATCCGATACGAGCGATGGCGACAACGCCTCGCTACGCTGAAGTTGATCGATATACGCGCGGGCGACAATGGGTTCTGCCGGCCAGGTCACACGGAACTGCTGCTGCGGGTTAAACAACCCGCCCTGATTGGCGCGCGCCGCCGCCGCGATTTCGTTTTCGCTGAGATACTCACTCGGCGCCAGCGCCATGACGTCCAGCCCGCGCACAATTTCGGAGCCATAGATCTTGCCGTTATACCAATAGGTCGACCAATAACCGGCGACGATCAAACGCTTTTCATGAACCGGTCCGCGGTCGAAATAGGCGATCTCCACTGGATTGGCCGAGTCGGTAAAATCGATCACCGACAGGCCGCCCTGGTACCAGGCCTGCACGAATATATCACGGCCGGGGACCGGTATGATGGAACCGTTATGCGCGACGCAGTTTTCTTGCTCGACCTGCGGCGCCGGCAGCTTGTAGTAACCTTTAAACTCAAGCTGGCCATCGACAATGTCGTAAAACGCGTCCGCGCCCCACTCCTTCGGATCGGAGGCGAGGCAACGGGGCCGACCGCCACCGCCCCATTCATCAGTGAAGAGAACCTTGGTGGCGTCATTGTTGAACGTCGCTGAGTGCCAATAGGCAAAGCCCTTATCGAGCACCTCGTCTATGCGTTTGGGTTTCAAAGGATCGGAGATGTCGAAGATGATGCCATTGCCCGAGCATGCGCCGGCGGCAATCTTTAACTCAGGAAACACGGTGATGTCGTGACATTGGTTGGTCTGATTGGTCTTTTGCGTATCGTCGCCATGATCGCCGCCCTGCCACAGGCCCGCCAGTCTACCAGTCTTTGGATCGGCGAACACGGCGGGGCTGTCGATGATGCGGGCTTTGGACGGATCATCGACCGGGATTTCGATAACGTCGATGCGGAACAGCGCGGTTCTGTCGTCGCCAGGACTGTCGCCGACGCAGCCTTCCAGCTCTTCTCCGTCGCGCACCGACGAGGTGCCGGAATTATAAACGATGATGGCGCCGTCTTTGCCGGGACCGGAGACAACCGAATGCGTGTGCGAGCCGCGGCAGGTCTGGACCTGGCCGACTTGCACCGGCCGCACGGGATCGCTGACATCGAAGATGCGAAGCCCGCGAAAGCGCTCAGCGCTTATATCCTCAGCAACGCCTTGCAGACCGCAATCAACCCGACCGCGGGTTTGCTCCACCGACATAATCAGGAGATCGCCGACAATGGAAACATCGCCCTGCCCGCCAGGACAGACTATGGAACTGAAAAGTTCCGGCACGCCATCTTTCTGCAACTGATAGATGTTGAAGCCGTGATAACTGCCCATGACCATCTTGTCGCCGAAAAACGCCATATCGGTATTGGAAAAGCTTAACAGCGGCGAGCGTTTGCTCCACTCGATGTCATCACTCTCATCTGACTTATCGGAATCTTCTTTCGGTTTTACCGGCGGCAGCCCGGTGGGGTTTTGCGGGTCGAAAAACCCGGGCGGTTTGGGCAGCGAGGCAACGAGTTCCAGGTTCATAATGGCCTGGCCGGCGTCTTTGAAGCCTGCCGCCAGATTCGCCCGGGCGTCGGTGGAGATGCTGACCAACACCGCATCCATGCGCTCAATCTCGGCGGTCTGGTCATTGACGACGTCATTGGTGAACTCAAACAATATCGGATCGTATGCCGAGCCCGGTTGTTTGTGCAGTTCCTTGACCATCTTTACCGCACCTTTGTGGTGCTCGATCATCAGCTCAAGAAATAACCTGTCAAAACCTGTAGCCTTCTCGCTGGCGAGCTGGGCCATGTGTTCTTGCGAGGCCATGCCGGCCATCAAATGGGAAGTGCGCATCGCATCATGAGCGGTTGGGTCCGGTATAGTTTCACCGCGCGCGCGCAACCACTGCTGCATGAACTTGATCTCATCTTCCTGCGAGGCGTCAATGCGTCCCGCCACATCAAGCAGCTCGTGTCGGTTGGTGCGATCGGCCACTAATGCAGCCATCTGAACGGCCTGGTTGTGGTGCGGGATCATGTCTTGCATGAATGCCACATCGTCCGGCGAATAGCTGTTGTCAGCAATCTTGATTGCCTGTTCGGCGCTTAGCTCCCGCGCCGCATCGCCTGGCGGGCCCGGCTGAACAATGGGCGTGTTCTGAGCAGCAGCGCCGCTCACAATGCTGAGCAACATCGCGCTTAGGCAAGCGTGTGTCAGCAGTCGAATTGACGGGACAGGATATGCGATCAATGGATTGGCTCCTATGTAGAGGCCCTATGCGGCGGTCGCCGGACTTTCTCAGGGACTCAATTCTACTAGCATAAAATGCGCCCTGGGAAGTGGAATCTTGCGCTTCTCGCTCAGCCAGCGATACGGTAATGGTTTCGCGATCACCATCCGGCATACTCTATCGGGTGCAGTTTGGTTGAGGTGGGGTATTTGAAGCAGGTCTTGCCTATTCAGCGGCAATGCGCGCTGTCTCTCCGCTTTTGGCTTCTCGGCTTCCAGCGGGGCGCGGCTTAAATTCCATCACCCCGTCTTCAAGCTGGCCATAGCGCAGGCCGAAAAGGTCGGCGGCGTAATTTTGTGGATGGCGCCAGGGCGGCTTTGAGCCTTGCTTGGGCAAAATGTCTTCCGCCCGCTTCACATAGCCCGATGAAAAATCGAGATAGGGATGTTTTTCCATTGCCGGAGCATCATTGTGCGGCATGGCTTGTGCGAAGTCGTTTTTATCCATGTGGTTGATCAGCCGGCAGACATATTCGGAGATCAAGTCGGCGCGCAGCGTCCATGATGCGTTGGTGTATCCGAACACCGAGGCCATGTTCGGCACGCCGTCATACATCATGCCTTTATAGCTGAACGTCTCGCCAAAGTTCACATCGCGTCCGTCTACTGATAGTTTTGCGCCGCCAAGCGCCTCCAGTATCAGCCCCGTTGCGGTGATGATGATGTCGGCGTCAAGCTCCTTGCCTGATTTCAGCTTGATGCCAGTTGGCGTGAATGTGTCGATTTCATCGGTGACAACCGATGCGCGCCCGCTCGAAATCGCTTCGAATAAATCATCGTCAGGCACCAGGCACAGGCGTTGATCCCACGGATAATAGTCTGGCGTGAAATGCGTCTCGACATCATAATCGCTCGGAAGCTTCGAGCGCGTCATCTCGATCAGATTGTCTTTGGTTTTCTGCGGCCGCGCGCGCGCCATTTTGAAGAAGAATTGCTGCAAAATAACCCGCTGCCAGCGCATAATGGCATAGGTCGCGCTGGCGGGCAGGAACCGGCTCAAGAATTTGGCAAACGGACTTACCGCCGGCATTGAATACATAAACGTCGGCGAGCGTTGCAGCATGGTGATATGCGCGGTCTTGTCCGCCAGCGACGGGATAAGCGTCACCGCGGTTGCGCCCGAGCCGATCACGACGACGCGCTTGCCGGTGCAATCCAAATCCTGCGGCCAGTGCTGAGGGTGCGCGATGCGGCCCTTAAAATCGGAAACGCCCTTGAAATCCGGCGTATAGCCTTCCGAATAGCGATAATAGCCGGAGCACATCCACAGGAAGTTACAACTCAGCCGCACCACCTCGCCATCGCGCATCGCGGTTACCGTCCAGCGCGCATCCTCGCTCGACCAGGCAGCGTCCGTCACCCAGTGGTTGAAGCGGATTTTCTTATCGATGCTATAATCTTCAGCGGTTTTACGAACATAATCGAGGATCGAGGGCCCGTCGGCGATCGCCTTGGCCTTGCGCCAGGGACGGAACCGATAGCCAAGCGTGTACATGTCGCTGTCGGAGCGAACGCCGGGATAGCGAAACAGATCCCAGGTGCCGCCGCTGGCGCCGCGACCTTCGACAATGGCATAGGATTTCCCCGGACAGCGCTCCTGAAGATGATAGGCCGCGCCAATGCCCGATAAGCCGGCCCCGACAATCAGAACATCGAAATGTTCAGGCGAAGGCGCTGAAAGCGGTTCGGACAGCGGGGCCACATTAAACTCCTCAGTTTCCTTTTCATTAGCGCAATCGAAGCAGGCTGTCGATTTCCTCAAACAGCGGCGAATTTAAAGACCTTTGCGGGGTTCCAAGCGCTTATGGTTAACGCTTCATTAACCAATTCGAATCACCCTCTTAGCTGGGAATACTATCGAGCCGGGGCGGCGATGAGTAAAATCGAATTAACCACGCAGGATATATTCCAGCGTCTAGCGACAACCTCGCATTCACGCAGTGCGCGTGCCGATGTGCTGTTCAGGCGGTTGCGTTTCACCAAACAGGATCAGATCGCCGATGCGCTGATGCGTGCACCGCGCATGCTCGATGCATCAACAATTGACGATGTTGAGGAAGAAAGCCCACGGTCGAAAAACAAACGATCAGCCGCGAAAACCTAGCCAGCACTCTGCGCGACGGGCGCAACGCCCTTGCTTTCAAGGAAGCCGCGAAGCTCGCCTTTTTCAAACATTTCGCGAATAATATCGCAGCCGCCGACAAACTCGCCCTTGACGTAAAGCTGCGGCACGGTTGGCCAGTCGGAATAGTCTTTGATCCCCTGACGTAAAGCGTCAGTTTCCAGAACATTTGCCGACCCAAAATCGACGCCCAGATGATCGAGGATCTGCACAACCGTCGATGAGAACCCGCATTGCGGAAATTGCGGCGTGCCCTTCATG
>JAJFGE010000128.1 GCA_021776295.1 Hyphococcus sp. | reverse complement strand
TTTACCGCTGCTACGAGGCCGGTAAAGGATTGATTTACTGCTTCATGAATTTCGAGCTCTTCTGCTTTTGACAAGTGTGCATCTTGCTGGCTGCAGGCAGACAGGAAGATTGTGCAGGTGAGTATTAATTGAGTTATATATCTAATCATTTTATGTGCGTAATTCTTGTGGCGCCCTTAGATGGGATGACTTTCATATGATGATCGGTACGGCTGCGGAAGCTTGAATTTCAAAAAATTGACTGCACAGCCTGACACTTTAGATGTGCCCGAAAAATTTCAACAACCAGATGATCATAATCACAAGCTGCACGCCGAAAAACGCAAACCGAATCAGCACAAATGTGGCGCTGGTTGAAATGATATGCGTAACGGACTGGGCGATGCGTGCGCCAAGAAAAATATAGGCAAGGCCATCCGTCATCGCCGTCTGGCCCGTGGCTAGCGCATAGAGCAGGACGATGGCGACGATGGGCAGGAACTCATAACAGTTGGCGTGGACGCGGGTCAGGCGCTTGCCGAAGCCGTCGAGGTCATCGCCGGATGCGTTGAATGAATTGGCGGCGCGGCCGGAAGCCATAACAAGGTATGAGCGGAATGTTCCCAAAGCCATCACATGCAGCAGGGTCCAGGCGACAAGGCTAAGCAAGACGATTGCAGTTGCAGTCATTTCGTAGTCTCCAAACGGTGATTTCGCCGACAGGCTAGTCTTGTTTCAGATAATCGGGAACACGCAAACGCAGTGATAGACCTTCGCATTCGATATTGGCGCCGGCGGCTTTGGCTTTTCCCCAGCGGTCAAGCCGGATGAGGGCGAGGGCAGTTGTGTCAGCAGTGCTCAGAATTTGACCAAGGGTGATGTCGCCGGCGATAATAGCGGCCCCCTTTTCCGGGGCTGGTCCGTCAAATTCACCGATGACCGTCCGTTTACGGATTTCGCCCTTGCGCTTCATACGGCTGGCGACCTCCTGGCCGACAAAGCAGCCTTTGGAATAGCTGACGCCGTTCAGCGCGTCGTAATTAACGTCCAGCGGGAAGATGTCGTTGGCGCCGAAATCTTTATCAGGGCCGGGGCCAAATTCAGGAATGCCAAGAGAGATACGCCTCAAATGATACTCGTCGTCACTATCGCCGCCGCCTTTGGGCGCGATGATGCGCCACCCCAGTGCGGGCAGGCGCGGGTCAGGCAATGCAATGCCGTTCGTTGTTGGCTGCGCTCGCGATGTCATCACCGCGAGCGTCTCATCAATGTCAATCGCCACCTTGGCGCGCAGCTTGTAGAGCGTCAGGCGTTTAACAAGCGCCGGCGCGGCGTCCTTGTCACAATCGATAAGGAAGGCGTCGTCGCGCTCAGCAATTATGAAATCGAACAGGATTTTTCCTTGCGGCGTTAGCAATGCGGAAAAAAGTGCGTTGTCTTCGCTCGCCTGATCGATGTCCTGCGTCACAAGCCCTTGCAGGAAGGGGCGGCGATCTACGCCGGTAATACGGACAACGGCGCGATCAGCAAGATATTTGAAGATGCTCATGACCGACGCATGTAAGCGCCTTTTGAAAAATTGCAAATGGGCGCCGCTATCGAACTGGACGGCGCAGGCCGCCGCGGCGTAGAAGACCACATGATCCAAAATTTTGACCTTACTTTGTGCAGAGGCGCCAGTATTATGGGTGGCAACTCACCCACTAAGAGGTGCATTCGGTAACCATGTCTGACCGCAAGCCCGACAATACCCTCAAGAACAACACGTCCAGCCGGCTGGTGCTACGCCAGCCCGATGACTGGCATGTGCATTTGCGTGACGGCGCCATGCTGGCCGCGGTGGCAAATTATACCGCGCGTCAGTTTGCGCGAGCGATCGTCATGCCGAATTTGGAGCAACCGATTACAACCTTTGCCGCTGGTGAGGCGTACCGTGCACGCATCATTGAGGCTGTGGGCGGGGCGCACAATTTCACACCGCTGATGACTTGTTATCTGACCGACAGTGTGGATGCGCGTGAGGTTGAAGAGGGGTTTGTGTCCGGTATATTCTCCGCATGCAAACTTTACCCTGCGCATGCAACAACAAATTCAAGTTTCGGCGTGACGGATATCGCGAAGATTTATCCCGTGTTAGAAGTCATGCAACGCATCGGCATGCCGCTATTGGTGCATGGCGAGGTTGCCGATGGCGACGTAGATATTTTTGATCGCGAGGCGGTTTTTATTGAGCGTGTCTTGTCGGGCGTGGTTGCTGATTTCCCTGAATTGAAAATTGTGTTTGAGCATATTACAACGGCGGATGCGGCGGCTTTTGTTGCGGCTGCCAGCACGTTTGTCGCCGCGACCATCACGCCGCATCATTTAGACATTAATCGCAACGCCATGTTCGAGGGCGGTATCCGGCCACATTTTTATTGCCTGCCCGTCGCCAAGCGTGAGCGCCATAGGCTGGCGTTGCGCCGCGCGGCGACTTCCGGCTCGCCCAAGTTCTTCCTCGGGACAGATTCCGCGCCCCATGATATCGGCGCCAAACAATCCGCCTGCGGCTGCGCTGGAATATTCAACGCGCCGTTTGCGCTTGAGAGTTACGCCAAGACCTTCGAAGAAGAAGGCGCCCTTGACAGGCTTGAAGCGTTTGCATCCGAATATGGTCCGCGTTTTTACGGACTGCCGCTTAATGAGGGAACCATCACGCTAGGGCGAAGACCGCAACTTGTACCCGATTGCCTTGACTGCGCCGACACGCAAATCGTTCCTTTCCATGCCGGGCAAACTCTTGCCTGGCAGGTAGAACGCGATTGATCATAGGCGCACGTATCTTTCACAAAACGCTTTAATCGGTATCCTTTCGATTTTCGGGCGCGCGTGTTCCGCTCCACACAAACGCCGTCCCGTCTTCTTCAATGGCCTCGCGCAGGGGCTCGGTCAGCCGGGCGACAATCTGGTCGCCTTGCGCGGCTTTGGCGGCGGCGTAATCGCGCGCGCGCCGGTCGCATACCGGAAATCGCGCTTGCGCTCGGCTATAGGCTTTGTTGAAAGCCGCGATCATGTCATTGCGCGCGACGGCTTGCGGTTCTTCAAGCTCTACCAGCCGTTTCATGCGCTGGCGCCAGGCGTCCGCCTCCAGGCGCGGCTCGCAGCTGCGCCGGATATGGTGCATCTCGCCGAAGATCGCCGATAGCGCAACGAGGTCCGCCTGGCGCTGGCGATAGTCCGCAGCTGTCTGTTGCGCGGCGCCGCCGGTCGTGAGGAGGCCGGCGGCGGCAAAGGCGATTATGGCGTTGCGTATCATCATTTTATCCAACCCGAACATTATAGCCGCTTTATGGCCCATTTTGCGGCTCTGTGCGAAATTTTGGGCTCTGCCGCTGGCGAATTTGCACGGCGCGGCGCACCGCCTCACGGGTTTTGTCCCAGGAAAGCCGCTCTAGCGCTGTCTCAACCGGCACAAATTCGGCCGCCATGGCATCGTCTCCGGCGACCGGCTCGCCGGCTTGCCACGCACAGACATAGTCAATCATCACCACATGCTGCGCAAAATCACCGCCTTCGGCGCGCGGCAGGGCTTCAAAGACGTCAATCAGGCCGAGTATCTTTACCTCCAGGCCGGTCTCCTCGCGGATTTCGCGCACCAGCCCATCGCGCACCGCCTCGCCATAGTCGAGCCCGCCGCCGGGGATCGACCATTGGCCCTTAAACGGTGGTTTGCCGCGTTTGATCAGCAACACATCCGCACCTCGAAACACCACAGCCCCGACGCCGACTTTTATGGTCTCGCTTTCAGCCATGAATCACGTTTTCTTTCTTGTCATGTGTGGACGTTTTTTCCTGACCAGCCCGCCTTCGGAAGTTGGCGACTTGTTTGACCTCGCGCTGCGGGAGAATTTTCCGCCACGCTATAATATTGCGCCGGCCCAGCCCATCGCCGTTATCCGCCAACACGACGCGCCGCAGCGGGCGGCGCGACAGCGCGAATTTGCGCTGGTGCGCTGGGGGTTTATTCCCGGCTGGGCGCGCGGCGAACATTTGCAGCGCGTTAGCGCCAAGCCGTTGATCAATGCGCGCAGCGAAACGGTGGACGAAAAACCGACCTTCCGCTCGGCTTATAAACGCCGCCGCTGTCTTGTGCCCGCCAACGGGTTTTACGAATGGCGTGCTGGCGCCGGCGGCAAGCAGCCTTTCGCCATTCAGCGCCCGGGCGCCGGGCTTATCGCCTTTGCCGCGATTTGGGAGACCGCAAACGATCCCGATGGCGGCGAGATTGATACTGCGGCGATCTTGACGACGGCGTCGGGGCCCGATCTTCGCGGCCTTCACGCCCGCGAGCCGGTGGTGATTGCGCGTGAACATTTCGCGCTGTGGCTGGAGGCTGACGAGCGCGATACCGGGCTGCTCAGCGGTCTCATGGCGCCGGCCCCGGCTGGCGTCTGGGACTATTACCCGGTCTCCAAAGCCGTCAACTCGCCGCGCCAGGACGGCCCGGCCATGATCGCCCCGCTTGCGGCCTGAGCGCGCAAGCGCGAGCGCCCATTCCGGCGCATTGTCCGCCAGTGCAGCAAAATTATTGCCGAGGCGCTCGGCCATCGCGTTGTCCTTCTCTATGTCTCGCATTCGAGAATTTGTAGGAAAACAACTATAAACCCACCCAGAAGCGTGAGGATAACTTTTCACCGAATATGGGTTTTATGGAAGACTACCCTCTCTGGGTTGTATTTTTTGCACTTGCGAATTCCAATAGGTTGTACGGATTTCGACGCGTACCACCGTCATCCCGGATGCGCTGCAACACGAAGTGTTGCTGCGCTGGTCCGGGACCCTTAACGACGCGTGCATGCCTGCTGTTGGCGGTCCCGTGCCAGCAAAGCGTCACTGCGTGCCGCATTGCACACGGGATGACGGCGAAAGCTACATTCGCCGCCGTCGCCTTATTTGCGCGCCGCCAGCGCCTTGCTGTGCCGCTTGGCCTCTTCGACATAGTGCCCGGCGCCGATGAGCGCCATTTTGTCTTCGCCGTCGCGCAGGTCGCGGAATTTGCGCGCCGGCATGCCGGCCCACATCTCCCCGGCGGGAATAATTTTCCGTGGGCTGAGGAATGCGCCGGCAGCGAGCATTGCGCCGGTCTCGACCACCGAGCCGTCGAGCATGGTCGCGCCCATGCCGACAAAGCCGCCATCTTCAATGGTTGCGCCATGCAGCAAACATTTATGGCCGATCAACACATTCTCGCCGATCATTGTCGGCAGACCGTTCCAGTCGGGATTGTCCACATGAATGATCGTGCCGTCCTGAACATTGGAGCCCTTGCCGACGATGATTTTGTTTTCATCACCGCGCAGCACGCAACCATACCAGACCGATGCATTTTCATGGACTTCGACATCGCCGGCGATGACCACGCCCGGGGCGATGAACGCAGTTTCATGGATAACGGGTTTTTTATCGCCTATGGCGAAGATAAGGGGTTTCATGTCTCGCTCTCTGGTCGGTCTATTTGGTTATGACCAAATTGAGCGCTCAGACAATCCCTTTCAGGCTCTGCGCTTTGCGCATCACACGGGTTTCAAGTTCTTCTGCTATGCGTGTAATATCGTTTTGAAGTGCGCAAAGCGTTACTGGCGGGCCATTTAACACCGGTTCCAGTGAAAATGTCGTGCTCAGATTATCTGTGTCGGAAAAGCACAAGCGCAGCTGCCATGGCTTCGATAGTCGGTTTTCGTAACTCATATCGGCGATGCTCTCACCGAGCACGCGCAAATGAATGACAGAGATTGCATAAAACCACACTGCCGGCGTTTTTACGAGGTTGTTATTTTGATCATTATGCCCCTCGCAGGACCAGCACGGCCAAAACACGCCAAGCTTTTTGATTTCAAAGGCGAGCGGGGCAATTTTCGGCTCTAGCGGATGCGTGGCCGGATCGCTCGACAGGATTTTTGGAATATAGGGGCAGTCTCTTGAGCAGCTTTGACATTTTGCCCGCTCGCAATTGGGCGCACAGACCGGCCCCTGGCGGACAACCGAGGATGCCATTTCCTCCAGCGCGGCGCGCTGGTCTGTCAATAGCTCCTGGTGCTGATGGTGTCTCTCAATGCGCATGTGCCCCCGAACCGATAATCATTGGTTAGGATTTCCCACTCAATGCCGAGGTTAACGGGCAAGGCTTTTATTGTGGTAAACTTGAAAGTTCAGATTGTTCGGAGCTTTGATCAGAAGGCAAGGCGGCGACGGGCTTGGTTTAAATCCCGCCTTCGAACGAAATCATGCGGCAGCGTCCGGCTGGTTCATCGGGTGGGCTTTTTCAAACGCCGGGCGCGCTATGCAGCGTTGATAGATCTCCGCCAGCTTGGTGAACGTCGAAACATCAACCCCAAAGCGCGCCGCGCCGAACCATTGCGGTACGAGACAGCAATCGGCGATGCTGGGCGTGTCGCCAACGCAATATCGCCCTGCGGTTTTGCGCGCTAAGGCTTCGGCCGCCGCCATGGCGCTGCCGGTAAAGCGGTTCAGCCAATCGCCCATCGCTGCATCATCAAACGATTTTTCTTCTCGGAGGAAGTTCTGCATCCGCATGTTCATAAACGGCTGCGCCTCGCAGGCAATGGTCGCCGCGATGGCGCGCGCCTGAGCGCGCTCAGTGGCGCTTGCGGGCAGGATGGCCGGCTCGGGGAAGGCGTCTTCCAGATATTCCATAATCGCCAGCGACTGGACAATCGCTTCGCCATTGTCGGTAACCAGCGCCGGCACAAGACCATTTGGGTGGATGGCGAGATAGTCCGCAGTTTTTTGCTCGCCTTCGAGGAGGTTCACCGCAACATAGTCATAGTCAATATTTTTAAGCGCCAGCGCGATGCGCACGCGATAGCTCGCGCTTGAGCGCCAATAGCCATAGAGTTTCATACCGCGTCCTTTGGTTGGCTCTAATTTGAATTAAATCTATCGCGCATTCTTGGATGTTTTTCCAACCCTTCAGTGCATTGCTTTAAGTCATCTACACATGGGGCGGAAGCGATGTTATCGGAAAAACAACTCGATGCTGTCGAGCAAACCACGGCGGAGCTGAACCGCCGCCGCGCGCAACAACCTGCGCCCCAAACCCCGGCGCAACAAGAAGACGATAATCCGGACCGCGCCTGGGCGAAGCAAAACTTGCGCTGGCGCGACGGTTTTCCATTGCTCGATATCGCCAATGCGATGCGGGTGCTGGACCGCCACGAAGACTATAAAGGCCGCTTCCGTTATAATGACGATGTCGACAAGGTGCTCGACAAGGGCTCGATCATGCTCGACTGGCGGGTGCTGGAAGTCTGCGCCGATATTCAGGAGCGATTCCTCCCCGATATTTCTGAAACCGCTATGCGCGCCGCGCTGGTCGTCAGCGGCAATCGCAATAATACGAACAAATCAAGCTAAAACAACACCTTACGAGATTGATGCGGGTTTCTTCTATTTCTCGATTGAAAGCAATTAGTAACACATGTTACTAATTGTCGAGCCCAGTTTCTATAGCGCTACGGCGCTGAAGGGGGCGACTTGCGAGGAGAGAGATTTATGGCTGACCTGTTTGAAAACCCGATTGGTACAGACGGATTTGAGTTCGTTGAATATACCAGCGCCAATCCCGATGAGCTGGCGGCGCTGTTTGAGCGCCTGGGCTTTACCGCGGTTGGCAAGCACCGCTCGAAAGACGTCATCCATTATCGCCAGGGCGATATCAATTTTCTCCTGAACCGCGAGCAAGCCGGCCAGCCGGAAGTGTTTCGCGGCCAGCATGGCGCTGGCGCTAACGCGATGGCGTTTCGCGTCAAAGACGCAAAGTTTGCATTTGATGAAGCGGTAAAGCGCGGCGCCAAACCGATTGAGGCCAAGGCTGGCGCGATGGAACTCAATATTCCGGGCATCGAAGGGATTGGCGGCCTGAATGTGTATCTGGTTGATCGCTATGGCGCCAAGTCGATCTATGAAATTGATTTTGAGCCAATCAAGGGCGCCGACCCGTCAAAGAACGATGCCGGGCTGACCTATATTGATCACCTCACGCATAACCTTATTCGCGGTAATATGGATAAGTGGGCGCGTTATTACGAAGAGATCTTCAACTTCCGTGAAATTCGCTATTTTGATATTGAAGGCAAATTGACTGGCCTGGTTTCCAAAGCGATGACATCTCCTTGCGGTAAAATCCGCATTCCGCTTAATGAAAGTAAGGACGAGAAGTCGCAGATTGAGGAATTCATTGAGCGCTATAATGGTGAGGGCATTCAGCATATCGCGCTTGGTACGGATGATATTTATGAAACCGTAGAAGAGTTGGTTGGCCGCGATGTGCCGTTCCAATCAACGCTGGATACCTATTACGCAAAAGTTGATGAACGGATCGGCGAGCATGGCGAGGATCTGGCGCGGCTGAAAAAGAACAATATCCTCATCGACGGCGCACCGACCCAGGGCCAGGGGCTTCTCCTGCAAATATTCACCCAGGACGCGATCGGGCCGATCTTCTTTGAAATTATTCAGCGCAAAGGCAATGAAGGTTTTGGCGAGGGCAATTTCAAGGCGCTGTTTGAATCGATCGAAGAAGACCAGATTCGCCGCGGTGTCCTGAAAGAAAGCGCCTGAGGCGCGGGCGATGTCGGTTGTTCCCGTTTCGCCGGACGCTGGGTCTGCGCATGGCCGTGCGCTTATCCTCGGCCGGTTTGCGCCCTATCGCATTGTTGCATTGGGCCATGCGATTTCAGGCCGTCTTGCGCGCGCCTATGCTGATGAAAATCTCACCATACCGGAATGGCGCGTGCTGGCGGTTGTCGCGCAGGCCGACGCGCTGGCCGCCCGCGACGTGGTCGGTAAAACGCCGATGGACAAGATGACGGTGAGCCGCGCCGTCGCTAGCCTTGAAGGCAAAGGCGTTATCGTCAGGCTACAGAGCGAATCTGACCGCCGCGTCAATATGCTGTCGCTGTCGAAGCCGGGCCGTGCGCTGTTTGATCGTGTCGCGGTGCTGGCGCTTGGTTTTGAAGATGAATTGCTGGCGGGTTTGAGCAAAGACGAGCGCGCAGCCTTCGATCAGCTATTGGCGAAGCTTGAGGCGCGTGAAAAGCAGAGCGACGCAGACTGACAGACGAGGCCAGACACCGTCGTCAGCGAAATAGTTTTGGCTTCCACCTCTTTGCGTAAAATTCCATATCTTCGCAAAATCCATTATACTTGCGCCGTTTGCGTTCCAGGTCGATATAAGCCTCAAGTTTGTAAAATAATGTAGGTAATAAGTTCCCACTAAATTGCTTTACGATTTTTTCTTCAGCAACATTTTGTCTGATGCTTCCTGAGATAATCTCAAATTTAAACAGCATAGAATCAATGAGTAGATTCACTTCGTCGAGTTGATCATTTTTTCCTGAATCTCGAAGATGAGAGGTCACATCCTCATATAGGTTGTCATCAATGAGAATATCCCACGATGCGATTTTTTTAAGCCTATATCTAAACTGAACAAAATCTGCAGTGGCGTACTCGCTCAAAGTAGTAAGAGTTGAATGTCTTTTGTTCCATGCGTTCTTATTTCTATATTCGATAAAAAACAAAAATGCTGTGGCAAAAAAACCAAAAATAATTCCCCAATCAATGAGTTGCCCGGAAACGCTGTCGAGCATAAATTCGATTAACCTACTCACAATGTCTCCTTTGTGGAAATTGGCCAGTACTCTATAGGTCTAGATTAGCGAGCGCTTTTCGTTTTGCAATATGGAGAAAAAGGTAAGATTAATATTTGGAATTACGTTGCCGGGAGTTCGGCCTTCATGCGGATAAGTTTTTTTTGTTTAACGGGTTTGTGTCTTGCGCTTTCCGCCTGCGTCTCATTCCCCGATGCGCCGCAAGCAACCGCGCCGCCGGTGCTTGCGGGCAATGTCGTCCACAGCGTTGATGGCGCGGAGCTGGGCCTTCAGAGCTGGCCGGCGGAAGATCCGAAGGCGATTATTTTAGCGCTGCACGGGATGAACGATTATTCCGGCGCCTTCGTATTGGCCGGCCCATGGTGGGCTGAGCATGCACAGATCACCACTTACGCGCTCGACCAGCGCGGCTTTGGGCGCTCGCCGGAGTTTGGCCGCTGGGTTGGCGGCGATACGCTGATTGCGGATTTGCGCGCCGCGCTGGCGGCGGTGCATGGCGCCCATCCCGGTCTGCCGGTTTTTGTGGTCGGCCACTCCATGGGCGCGGCGGTGGTGATGGCGGCGCAGGCCGAAGCGCCGCTGGCCGCTGACGGTCTTGTGCTGGCCGCGCCTGGCGTCTGGGGCGGGCGGGCGCTGCCCTTTCCTTATCGCCTGACGCTGAACATGGCGGCGAGCCTGGCGCCGGGCAAGACGCTGACCGGCGAGCGTGCAAAACGTCAGGCTACGGATAATATAGATATTTTGCGAGCGATGGTACGTGACCCATTTGTGATCAAGCAAACCCGCCTCGATGCGGTGCTGGGCGTCGCCCGGATCATGGGCCGCGCCTATGGCGATGCCGATAAAGTTGATGGTGATATTTTATTTCTGATCGGCGAGAAAGATGAAATCATTCCGCTAAAGGCGATGGAAAAAGCCACGCGCCGTATATCCGGTGATGTTGAGGTGAGGCGTTATGGAGATGGCTGGCACCTCATCTTTCGGGATCTGCAGGCGGAGGTGGTTTGGCGCGATGTGGCGGCGTGGATTGATGTACGTTCAGCGCCGCTATAGCCGATTGATGTGAATGTTGATTCTAAACGGGCGCGACTGCGCCCCGGCGCATATGCGCCGCACCCGCGCAGGCCCTTGCGCAGCAAGGATTAGCCGAGAGCGAAAAAAACCATTGCAAAATCAATATTCATTGATTTTGCAATAGAAACGCCGCGGGTCAGTCTGGCGGATCGTCCCGCGGCGTTTCAAAGCGCTAGCGCTATTTTGCAAACAGCGCGCTAGTCATTGTATTGCGCTAGCCGCCAGCCGGGCTGGCGTGGTGAGGGAACAGAGCCCGGTGCAAGATAGGCAATTGGCGTCGGCGCAATATCGGGACCCTAGCGCCGCATAGTTAATAAAAGTTGCAGCAAAATTGTATAGCAACTTTAAGTTGCTATTTATTTCAACCGGATCGCACAGGCGCCGCCGCCGCGTTTTTCAAAATATTGCTGGTGATAGTCTTCCGCCTTCCACCATTGTCCGGCGGGCTCAATAGTGGTGGCGATAGGTGCGCGATGCTCGCCGCTCTCGTCTTCAGCTTTTTTGGACGCCGCCGCGACATTCGCTTGATCCTCGTTATGGGTAAAAATCGCGGTGCGGTACTGGTCGCCGACATCCAGCCCCTGGCGGCCGACTTGCGTCGGGTCATGGAGGTTCCAGAAAACGCCGAGCAGATCGGCATAAGACACAATCGCCGGGTCGAAGGTGATGCGCACGGCCTCGGCATGGCCGGTGGTTTTGCGGCACACCTCTTCATAGGTGGGGTTGGCTTTGTCGCCGCCAATATAGCCGACCTCGGTCGCGCTTACGCCGTCAACTTCCCTGAACGCCTGCTCGACGCCCCAGAAACAACCGGCGGCGAATGTTGCGGTTTGTGCCATTGAAAACTCTCCTTATCGTCGGCGTTCAATATAATGGGCGCCGAAATTCCAGTCGCAAGCCCTGCTCACGGATTTGTGGTCTGCGCCACCCAATCGAGGAAGGCGGGGGCGGAGCCGCGCGACGATATCGGCAAAGCGGCGATGCAGGGCGTCTCATAGGGGTGGAGCGCGGCAATCCGGTCGCGCGCGCGCGTCGCGGCGGCGGCAGTGGTTTTGACGATCATGGCGGTCTCGGCCGTTTCCTCAATCGCGCCTTGCCATTCGTAAATCGATGTCATCGGCGCCGATATATTGACGCAGGCCGCAAGTTTTTCGGTAATCAGCGTGCGTGCGATCTGACGCGCGGTTTCCGGATCCGGCGCCGTGACGTAAACAAAGACGATATCAGACACGTTGCAGGCTCCGGTTGCGACCGTTAAGAACTAGAGCGCATTCACAAAAAGTGTGTGCGGTTTTTGGGTTCGAATGCGCGACCACTAAAGAATCTAGACCACGTTCTATGTTCTATCATATGTGAACGTGGTCTAGCACGAAATAAGGGCGCGCTAAACCGGTGGCGCGAGGGATAAAGATGCGGAAGCTTGATCATAAAAAAGCGCTGGTGTTGTTCTCCGGCGGGCAGGATTCCTCGATTGCGCTCGCCTGGGCGCTGGATCGCTATGATTGCGTTGAGACCATGGGCGTCGATTACGGCCAGCGGCACGCGATTGAGCTGGACGCCCGGCGCAATGTTCGGCGCGAGATCGGCGAGGCGTTTGCCGAATGGGCGCCAAAGCTTGGGTCCGACCGGCTGGTTGAAGCGGGCGGTTTTCGCGACCTTGGCGAGACGGCGATGACCCATGATACCGAAATCGTCATCGCTGATGACGGTCTGCCGACAACGTTTGTGCCGGGGCGGAATTTGTTTTTTCTCGTATTGGCGGGGGCAATGGCGTACCGGCGCGATATTGGCGTGATTGTCGCCGGCATGTGCGAGATCGATTCTTCCGGTTATCCCGATTGCCGTGAGCCGGCGCTCGCCGCGCAAATTGAAGCCATCCGCTTGGGCATGGATGTCGATGCGGCGCTGGAAACGCCGTTGATGCATATCGCCAAAGCTGATAGCTGGCGGCTGGCGGAAAACCTTGGCGGGCGCAAGCTGGTCGCGCTCATCAATGAGCACAGCCATTCATGTTATCGCGGGCTGCGCGCGGAGCGATATGATTGGGGTTATGGCTGCGCCGATTGCCCGGCTTGCGAGCTACGGGCAACGGGCTGGGCCGATTATGCGGCCGGGGTGTAAGATTTGGCGATTTATTCCGTAAAAGAACTATTCTACACGCTGCAAGGCGAGGGTGCGCAGACCGGACGTCCGGCGGTGTTCTTGCGGTTTGCGGGCTGTAATCTATGGTCGGGGCTGGAGCGCGATCGCGCGAGCGCGGTCTGCACATTTTGCGACACCGATTTTGTCGGCGTAGACGGCGAGGGCGGCGGCAAGTTTCAAAGCGCCGGGGCGCTGGCGCAGGCGGTTGCGCGCGCCTGGCCGGGCAAGCAACCTGGCGTCAAACCCTATGTCGTCTGCACCGGCGGCGAGCCGTTATTGCAGCTTGATGCGGCGCTGATTGAGGCGTTGCATGGCGAAGGCTTTGACATCGCGATCGAGACCAACGGCACAATCGCCGCGCCGCCGGGGATCGACTGGATATGCGTCTCGCCCAAGGCGGACGCAGTCCTCATCCAGCGGGACGGCGACGAGCTAAAGCTGGTCTATCCCCAAGAAAAATCCCGGCCGGAGGATTTTGCCGGCCTTGGATTTGACTTTTTCTTTTTGCAGCCTATGGACGGCCCTTCGCTCGGCCCCAACACCGCCGCAGCGGTTGATTATTGCAAACGCAATCCGCAATGGCGCCTCAGTGTCCAGACCCATAAAGTGCTGGGCATCGCCTGAGACGCAGGTCATTCGGATGAAGAAAACGAGGCCCGCCATGCGCATCGTCAAGTCGATTAAGTTCGACGCCGCGCACTTCCTGGATCATGACCCTGACGCGCG
>JAJFGE010000127.1 GCA_021776295.1 Hyphococcus sp. | reverse complement strand
GCCATGGTCGGCGGGTTCTCGTTCCAGCTGTCGGAGTTTAACCGCGCTGTGCAGGCCGAACGCCAACCCGGCTCGACTTTCAAACCGTTTGTCTATTCGGTTGCGCTCGACAGCGGCTATACGCCAGCGTCGACAGTGCTCGATGCGCCGTTCGTCGCGCCCGGTATCGATAGCTGGTACAAACCGGGCAATTACATTTCCGGGCGCTATTACGGCAATTCGACCCTGCGGCTTGGGGTGGAGCAATCACGCAACACCATGACGGCGCGGCTTGCTCAAGACCTCGGTATCGGCCGCATCATGGAATATATCGAACGCTTCCAGCTATCGGATCGGCTGCCGCGCGAATTGGCGATTTCGCTTGGCGCCGGTGAGACTACGCTGATGCGCATCACCGCCGCCTATTCGACCTTCGTCAATGGCGGCAAGCGGGTCGACCCGTTGCTCATCGACCGTATTCAGGACCGCACCGGCAAGACTATCTATAAGCGTGACGCCCGCACGTGCTTTACCTGCGATGTGCGCGTGTGGTCGGGCCAGGCCGAGCCGCAGCTGAACGATGCGCGCGCGCAAGTCCTCGATCCGCGCACGGCCTATCAGGTGACATCGATCCTCGAAGGCGTCGTTGTGCGCGGCACCGGCAGCGCTGTGCGCCGGGTGTCCAACCGGCGCCCGCTTGCCGGCAAGACCGGCACCACCAACGATTATAAAGACGCCTGGTTTGTCGGCTTTTCGCCTGACCTTGCCGCCGGGGTCTATGTCGGGTTCGATATGCCCCAAACCCTCGGTCAAGGCGAGGCCGGCGGTAAAGTTGCAGCGCCGATATTCGCTGACTTCATGAACCAGGCGTTGAAAGATGACGCCGCCATCCCGTTTCGGGTGCCGTCCGGCATCAGGCTGGTGCGCGTCAACGCCAAGACCGGGCGCCCGGCGACGTCAAGCGATAGAAACGTCATTCTTGAAGCCTTCAAGGCCGACGACATTATCGGCGGCGGCATTTCCAGCGAAGAAGAACTGCTCGATCCGTTAAGCGCCGCGCCGCGCCCGCCAACCGAGTATATTGGAGAAGACGAAGGCATCGCCGGGCTTTACTAGACTCGCTTGCATCACCATAAAAGCAAAAGCGCCAGCGCAGGCATGCGCACGGCTGCGATTATAAGGACAGACACGATGCGCGCGGAAATGGAAACCCTCATCAAGCAAACCAGGCAGTCCTTGGAACTGCTGAGGAGGCGTCTTTGACTGGGACAAGGCGATACGCGAACTCGATGAGCTAAATGCACGCGCCGAAGACCCCTCGCTTTGGGATGACCCGGAAGCCGCGCAAGCCTTGATGCAAAAGCGCAATACGCTTGAAGCGCAGATGAACGCGATCGGCGAGATTGAAACCGAAATTGAAGACCTGACCGGGCTGGCTGAACTGGCGGCTGAAGAAGGTGACGAGGCGAGCCTCGATGAAGCGCAATCGATGATGACAGCGCTGCGTGACCGCGCCGCCAACGCCGAAATCGAGGCGTTGTTATCGGGCGAGGCGGACGGCAATAATTGTTTTGTGGAAATCCACCCCGGCGCCGGCGGTACGGAGTCTAACGACTGGGCGGCGATGTTGTTGCGGATGTATGTGCGCTGGGCGGAAAAGCGTGGCTACAAGGTCGATGTCATCGAACAGCAGGCGGGCGATGAGGCGGGGATTAAGTCGGCGACCATTCATGTCAAAGGCCATAACGCTTATGGCTGGCTGAAGACCGAGTCGGGCGTTCATCGTCTGGTGCGGATATCGCCGTTTGATTCCAACGCCCGACGGCACACTTCGTTTTCGTCTGCATGGGTTTATCCCGAAATCGACGACAAGATTGAAATCGATATCGATGAGAGCGAGTGTCGGATCGATACTTACCGCGCGTCAGGCGCCGGCGGTCAGCATGTCAACACCACCGACTCAGCCGTGCGCATCACTCATGAGCCCTCGGGCATCGTTGTTCAGTGTCAGAACGAACGCTCGCAACACAAAAACCGCGCCACCGCCTGGACCATGTTGCGCGCCCGGCTTTATGAGCGAGAGTTGCAAAAGCGCGAAGAGGAAGCCGCCGCTGCGGCCGCGGGGAAAACCGATATCGGCTGGGGCCACCAGATCCGCTCTTATGTGTTGCAGCCCTATCAGATGGTGAAAGATTTACGCACCCAGGTAGAAAGCCCGAGCCCTGACGCCGTTCTGGACGGTGATCTCGACCGCTTCATGTCCGCAGCGCTGGCCCAGAAGGTCGCCGGGGAAGGCGGCTAAGGGTTAATCTTTGACGTCATCCTTCGAGACGGCCCTGCGGGCCTCATCAGGATGAGGATTGTGTAAAGTTGAAAAAGAACCATTCCTCATAATACAGGAAAAAAAATGCGAACGCCCCGTCATATTGCGCTGATCGGCTGCGGCTTTACCGGGACGAGCGCGTTTTTCCAGCTTGTCGAGAACTATCCGGTCAAGGAGATTACCATATTCGAGGCGTCCGGCGTGTTCGGGCCGGGCTTTCCGTACCAGGAAGGCGAGTGCCCGGATTATCTCATCAACAACACCACCGACACAATGTGTCTGGCGCCGTCCAACCAGAGGGCGTTTTTGAACTGGCTGCAACACCACCGCGAATATGCGCCAAACCTAGACCCACAGGGTCATTTGCCGCGAAGCGTTTATGGCGCCTTTCTGAAAGACGTATTTGCCTCAACGCTGACCCTGGCGGCGGTCAAAGGCATAACGGTTCGACTGGTTGGGCATGAGGCGACGTCGATGCGCGAGGACGGCGACGAGTTTGTGCATATTGGCTGGAAAAGGGGCGATATCATCGCCGATATGGCGATATTGACCACCGGCCGCTGCCCGGATGTAGGTTTTGATATCGACGAAGCGCCGCGCGCGCGGGTGATCCAAAACCACATTATGTCGGACGCGTTCGAAGATATCACGCAGGACGCAACCGTCCATGTGCTCGGCGCTTCGCTGAGCGCCTATGATGTGGTCAACAGATTGTTCTCGTCCCAAAGCGGTTGCCGGTTTGAGGCTTGCGATGATGGCGCGCTCAAATTTATTCCGGGCGACAATAACCGTCGCGTGGTTTTGTGCTCGCGCAGCGGCCGCCTGAAGGCGGTGACCTCGCGCACGCCGATGGCGATTACGCGAAAGCACTTTACCATCGATGCATTGCGTAAGGCGGCGCGCGCAAAACCGCTGATGCTCGACGATGTTGCAGACATGATAAGCCGTGACGCCAAGGACAATGACGTCGATCTCGACTGGCCGGCGATGATAGAGCCTTACGGCGACTGCCGGACCGGCGAAGAGGTCAACGTGCGCGCTGGCGCTTTGCTCGAAGCAGCGATCCTGGCGGCGACGGCGCCAAATAAACCAGAGTCTGGTAAACCAGAGTCTGGTAAGCCAGACCCTGGCAAATCAGGCGCCGGAAACTTCCTGGTTGATTTCGCCCAGCATGCAATGATGGATATTTGGGACGTGTTTGCAGAAAACTTGCTGAGCGCTGAGGCGGAAAAACTCTATCGCGCGAGTGTCGAAACGGCGGCGCTGTGTTATGCGGCGGCCTGTCCGGCGTCGACCGCGCAAAAGCTGTTGGCGCTGCACCGCGCCGGGCGCCTCCGCGTTATCCGAGGGGTAAGCGATGTGCGCGTGGGCGAGGGCGGCGATTTCACCATTCACCACGCGCACGGGGTTGAGCCGGCATGCATCCTTGTGAACGCAACCGGCGGGGTTGACCGCAAAGTCGCCAGCGATGGCCAGCCGGCGCTGATAAAAAATCTCGCGATGGCAGGTTTGCTTTCGCCTTACCAGCGCGCCGGGGCAATTGCTCCTGGCGCCGCGGTGGATATGAAAACTTTCAAGGCAAGCGGCGCCAAAAACATTTACCTCGCCAATATGTTGTTATGGGGGCCGGGGTTTTTCACCAGTTCAGCCTATTTAATGGCGAGCGTAGTGGAGCGTATGCTCAAGGCGGCGTTTGAGAAAACTAACCCGGCTGCTGAGTGATCGGCGTTACCAAACAGACGATTGCTCCAAGCTGACAGCCATTTGTTTCGCGCCCATAGCCGTTTGCGCTCAGCACATTAACACTTTGTTTACCTTCATTAACAATGTATTAAATCGTGAATATGGTTAATACGTTTTCACATTGACCAGGGCGCCAATTTAGCGTTCGATACTCCTTGTAGATACTAAGTCCCCCTCCCGGTATCTGCATCGATTTGGTAAACCGAACACGGAGCAAAATTTCGAAAGAAGCCAAGCTTTGAAAGATCATGAATCCCCACCCGCGCGATAGAACATGATCAAATATATGACCCGCTATTCGGCCGGACAGGGATAAGTGATGCAAGCGCG
>JAJFGE010000126.1 GCA_021776295.1 Hyphococcus sp. | reverse complement strand
GAGCGACATTGCTGACTTGCTTGAACTAGTCGCGTCAGGACGCCTCGATTTGTCGGGCTCCGTTTCTGCGCGCTACCCCCTCGAACGCGCCAATGACGCGCTGCAACACCTGGCGAGTAAGGATGTCGGCGTCGTGCGGGTTGTTGTTGAACCATAAGGAGAGCAGCTGATGACGCAATATGGCTGCTGTGAGTATTGGCGAGAACACACAATCCCTGAAGTTTTCATTGCGGCGACAACGCGGTTTGCCGAGCGGCCCGCCATTCGGGAAAAACAAGGGAACACATGGCGGACCGCAACATGGGCCGACTATGCCCGGCAAGTAAGGCATGCAAGCCTTGGCCTGGCCGCTCTCGGATTGCACAAAGGCGACCGTGTTTGCATCATGAGCGAGAATTGTGCGCATTGGATCTACGCCGATACGGCGATCATGTGTGCAGGCGGCGCATCCGTCGGTATCTATCCGACAAGCTCACCGGAACAGATTGAATATTTTCTTAGAGATTGCAGCGCCAGATATATCTTGGTGAGCAATCAGGACCTGCTCGACAAAGTCCTCAGTGTTCGGGACCGGCTTCAACACCTTGAAAAAATTATCGTATTCAATGAAACGATGAAGGCCGCATCCGAAACTTCTGATGTATTTTCTTTCCATATGCTGACAGATATTGGGCGGAAGGCTAACGACGCCGACAGGAACGCTTTCAATGAACTCGCCAGCAGCGTCACACTCGATGACCTTGCCGTAATCATATATACTTCCGGCACAACAGGCCCGCCCAAAGGGGCTATGCTGACCCATCGCAATCTCATGTTTGAGATCGCAGTCCACGACAAATTTCTGCACATCTCTGAAGGTGATGATTTGATTTCCTTCCTGCCCCTTAGCCATATTGCCGAGCGCATGCTGACATCCCTTCGCCCGATGATGCACGGGGCACGGGTGACGTTTTCTCAAGGACCAGAAAAGCTGGCGAGCGAAATCAGGGATGTGTCGCCACACGTATTCTTCGCCGTGCCGCGCCTCTGGGAGAAATTTCATGCGGCAATCACGGCAGCCATAGACAAAGCATCGCCATTCCAGCGCTGGATCTATCAAACAGCTCTCGGGATTAGCATGCGCGCGGCCCGATACAAATACAATGCCCGCAAGGTTCCGGCCCTGCTTGCCGGGGTACAAAGCATTAGCGACCGGCTGGTCATGCGCAAAGTGCGTGCAAAGATCGGCATGGATCGCGCGCATTTCGTCATCTGCGGCGCAGCCCCAGTTTCACCGGATCTGTTGATGTGGATGGCGGCAATCGGGCTTGACGTGCGTGAAACCTATGGCCTGACAGAAAATGGCAGCGTCGCCGCGATTGCACCACTCAGCAAGCGCAAACTCGGTTCGGTCGGCCTCGCGCCTCTGGACAGCGAAATTAGGATTGCAGATGACGCAGAGATTCTGATCAAGGGCGACCATGTATTCGCCGGCTATATCAACAAGGAAGATGAGACCGCCAAGACCCTCAAGGCTGGCTGGCTGTATACTGGCGATCTTGGCCGCGTTGATAATGACGGTTTTTTATTCATTACGGGGCGCAGGAAAGAAATCATCATTACATCCGGCGGGAAGAACATTTCACCGGCGCAAATCGAAAACGAGTTGAAATTTCAACCGCTCATCGCCGACTGCATGGTGATTGGCGATGGCCGAAAATACTTGACTTGTCTCATCATGCTGGACCCGGTCAACGCGGAAGAATATGCGGCGACAAATAACATCTTCCATGAGGATTTCGCCGACCTTAGCAGGAATCCGCAGATCTTCTCCGAAATTGAAAATGAAATATCCCGTGTTAATGAAAAATTTTCGCGCGTCGAACAGATCAAGAAGTTTCGCATACTCGATGCGCCGCTAAAGCCTGGTGACAATGCCCTGACGCCGACTATGAAACTGAAACGTGACGTATTTGCTGCACAGCATAAGGCGTTTATTGAAACTATGTATGCCGAAGATAGCATGGCTCATGACCAGGCGTAATCCATTTACGTATTGAAGGAAGACAAAATGACCCCCGAAAAGGTTCGCCAGGCGAGAGAGAAATTTCACAAAGACCACAATACCGAACGATATTCCGGTAGTTTACATCTCGCGGCAACGCTCGTCGTCACGGTGAGCGTTGTCGCTTTTTGTGCGGCAATGCTCGGATATGTCACGGCTCTGGAATGGTTGACGGTTCCGGTGGTTTTTCTTTACGCCAATTTGTCGGAGTATCTCGGACATAAGGGCCCAATGCATCACCCAACCCGTTTTCTTCGCCTGATCTATGAGCGCCATACGCTTGAGCATCACTCTTTCTTTACGCAGGACGCCACAACCATAGAAACTGCGAAAGACTTCAAGGCGATTATGTTTCCACCGATCATGTTGTTCTTTTTCTTCGGGTGCTTTGCCCTTCCAGTCGGCGTTCTGGTCTATTTCCTCCTGTCGCCAAATGTTGCTTTTTTACTTGTCATCACCTCAACGCTCTATTTCCTCAATTACGAACTACTGCATCTGGCCTATCACCTTAATCCAGATGGCCGTATTGCACAGCTTCCTTTCATGAATACCCTGCGCCGCCATCACACGCTGCACCATGACCAGCGTTTGATGAACAAATACAATTTCAACATCACTTACCCGATCTGCGATCTCCTGTTCGGGACGGTTTACCGTGAAGGTGTATGAAGCCGCGATTACCGCGACGCCATGGCACGGCATTGAAAGACACCTATTGACATAGCATCTTACTTAGTTAGTAATCCTAATTATGTCTGACTTTGATGAAATTTCCACTCCCCTCGAGCGCCGCCTCGCCGATGGTCTCGCGCGCCTTGCAGCCGTGTCGCGGCAGATCGACTGGAGGACCGGCGAAGTCGAAGGCCTGTCGCCAACCCAAGCCGACATTCTAAAGTTCATTTCCAGGCGAAGCGACGGTGTCCGTTTGTCCGCAGCAGCGGATCAGGCGGGCATACGCAACGCCACTGCAAGCGACGCCGTCACAGCGCTTGAGCGCAAGTCTTTGATCAGAAAATGCGCGAACCCCGAAGATGGCCGCGCCCTCATGTTGAAGACGACTCGCAAGGGAGCTGCCCTTGCCAAACGGTGGCCGGCGAGCTTTGAAAGCGTGGTCGAGGGGCTTGGCGCCGATGAACAGGAAGTTCTCTTGCGCCTTGTCACTAAAATGATTCGCCAGTTGCAAATCAAGGATATGATCGCCCCCCAGCGCACTTGCACAACCTGCCGCTATTTCCGTGAAGACGCCGCGCCAGGATCTCTCGAGCCGCATTACTGCGCCTTTGTCGGTGCGCCTATGGCCAACCGGCATTTGCGCGTCGATTGCCCGGAGCATGAATCGCTCGCCGCCTGACCATAACATTTTGTGAATTAAGTCGCTTGCGTACCTTTTTTTGAAATTTAACCACAATAATTAGGAGTCCTACCATGAAGCAAAAGGCCAAGTTCTATCACGCCGGGTGCCCGGTTTGCATTGATGCCGAGAGCCAAGTCGCGGCAGCCTTGGACGCGACACGTTTTGAAGTTGAGATCATCCATCTTGGCGAGGCGTCGAGCCGCATCGCTGAAGCAAAAGCCGAAGGCGTTAAGTCGGTTCCATCGCTTGTCATCGCTGGTGCGCCGTTCCACATCAATTTTGGCGCTTCACTGTCTGATCTTGAAGGGAGAGCATAATGCTGAAATCCACTCTTATTACAGCGACATTATTGATGGGCCTGGCGCTGCCAGCCTGTGCACAGGATCGCGAAGATCATACTGGCGGCATCAAGGCCGAAAGCGGAAACGCGAAACTGGCGCCGTTTGATATGATCCATGCAAGGATCAAAACCAATGGGAATGTGGCTGTCTTCCATATGGCTGTCTCCGGACGTGCTGGTGAAAGCAAACCGACGCCGGTCGGGACATTGGCGGGATCGGATGTCTTCTCCTATGTCTGGCCGACCAATATTGATTCTGCCGAAGCCGGGTTTGAGCCCGAAGCCGGGATTTTGGCTTTGGCGGTCACAGCTCATCCCGATTTCGACGACACGCCCTTATACGATGAAAATGGCGACGGGAATCTCGGTAATGACGGCAATGTCTGGCACAGCCACTGGGTTGTACTTGGGCCAGACGAGGCTTGCGGTCCGGGCGCTCTCAAGGTGATTGATATTCCCGAAGGCGCCAAACCAAGGCTGCCGAAGACCTGGCCGAACCTTCCCATCCTTATTGACAGCCCTGGATGGGATCCGGTGTTCAGTGAAAAGATTGTCGAAGTCAGGGTTCCTTTTGCCAACATTGCAGTCGTTGAGAAAGCAAGTTTTGATGGAGTTACGTCCGTCTTGCGGATAAACGCCAACCTGCATGCGCCGTTACTGTGCATTGTCGATGTCCTGGACGTGGCTTCCGGCGACCTTAGCCTCCCCGGCAAAGTCGATCATTAAGAAGAAATGTTCACCATCTGCAATCTCCGGCGGTTGCGGTCTTGTCCGCAATCGCCTGCCCAACCTTAATAAGGCGCCTGATATGGATGAGCCAAAAGCTGCGCCGGAATGGCGTATTTCACAATGGTTCAATACAACCGAGCCGCTAACAATCGAAACTTTACGCGGGCGCGCCATTGTCGCCTGCGCCTTTCAGATGCTGTGTCCGGGCTGCGTTGATAAAGCGATCCCTCAGATGAAGGCCGTGCATGAGTTGTTTGGCAAGCAGAACGTTACCGTGGTTGGTCTGCATACCGTTTTTGAACATCATGAAGCAATGACGCCGACATCGCTCAAGGCGTTTATTCATGAGTACCGGATCACGTTCCCAGTTGGTGTCGACGCGTCAGGAGATGACAGCCATCCGGCGCCGCAAACCATGCGCCTGTATCAGATGCGTGGTACACCAACGATATTTCTGATCGATAAAAAAGGTCTCTTACAGGGCCAGATTTTCGGCCATATCTCTGACCTCCAGCTTGGCGCCGAAATCATGGCGTTGATCAAAGAGGACTGATTACCTCCACCTATCAATCATTCAACACCATGAACTTCTCTCTTCTTTCCCTGCCAGAAGGGTTTGCGCAGGACGCGCCGCAGGATTTTGCCAACCGGCGTTTTGGGAAGCTCATCAACGATTCGAACGGCTTTTGGCGCCTTGAAACGCGCCAGTTTCGCTTTAGCAAATGCAATCAGTTCCTCCGGTGTAACCTCACGCCCATCGCGCAGCACAACGGACGCGTTAATCGCCTCGCCCCATTTCTCATCGGGCACTGAATATACGCCACATTCGGCCACCGCCGCATGCGCCATCAAGACGTTTTCAACCTCCGCCGGATAAACGTTGAAGCCGCCGGTGATGATCATGTCTTCCTTGCGATCGGCCAGGTAGAAATAACCGTCCGCCTCAACTCGCCCCAGATCACCAGTGCGCAGCCAACCATTGGTCAACCGCTGTTCATCAAGATCGGGCCGCTTCCAGAATCCGGGCGTTGTCCATGGCGCACATATCCATATCTCTCCAACTTCACCGGTCTCAACGTCTTCGCCTTGATTAGAGCGGATTCTCACCTGTGCGGATGCGACCTCACGGCCCACAGATGTGAGTCGGTCATCACCCCCGTCCAGCGCGGCTTTATGCTCCTCTGGTCCCATAAATGTGTTGAGGCCATACGCTTCCGTCTGGCCAAACCCTGTATAGAGCACCGGCCCCAACATTTTTCCGGCCCGCCTGACCAGGGATGGCGCTGCCGGGGAAGCGGCGTAGACAACGGCCCGCAGACTGTCGAAGCAAGTCTTTTGGGCGCCAGGGTGATCCAGCATCATCCGCAGAGAGGTCGGCACCGTGAGCATCATGGTGATTTTGTGCTTGTCAATTGTTCGAAGGATTGCTGCGGGATCAGCCTCCGGTAATATGATCAGCCGCGCGCCTGCGACCCAACAACTATCCATGGCGCGCCCGCAAAAATGGCTGAGTGCGAGTTGCCCGAGAAGCCTGTCTTGCGGCGTCAGATCAAACGTCGAGGCCCAAAAATTCATCGCCGCCGCGACGCTCGCATAGCTGTGCGTTACGCCTTTTGGCTTGCCCGTGGTTCCCGACGTATAGAGAATTTGCGCCAGCCCGGAGGGCGGCCGGTCTACGGCGACCGGCCCATCTGACGCCGTTCCGGCGGCCTCCATCAGATTGACAGCGCCCGCCACGTCGCCAAAAGCCAGCACCGTCACCCCATCTCCGGCGGCGGTCCGTATATGTGCAACGCGTTCATGCGACAGGGCAATGACATAGCGCGCCCCTGAATCTTTCAGGATAAAGGCGTGCTCTGTTTGTGTAAGAGCGCCCAGCAGCGGGACAATCGCGCCACCCGTCCGCGCAATGCCAATCACCGACACAACATATTCAATACAATTCTGCTGGAGAACCGTGACACGGTCCCCCGGTTCAATGCCAAGTTTCAACAAGGCGCGGGCGAGCATTGTGCCTTGTCTGTCGAGCTCGGCATAGGTGACAGACCGCGCGCCCTCAACAAGGGCGATATTGTCAGGCCAGTGCCGGGCTGCGCGAGCAGGGTAGTGGGCATAAGGATGAATCATGTCCCATCACCCGGGCCTTTCAGATGCCGTTCCGGCGGCCCCGCATAATGAGCGCCTAGCGCATCGGGAATTATCCGCAAGGGAACGCCCTCGCGGATTTCCTCGGTGATATGCGCCAGCATAGCCATGCCGTAGGTGAGCGCGCCAAGGCCGCCGATAATCAGCGGGTCAAACTTTAAATCCGCCGTAACAGCGCCAAGCGCGCCTGCAAGGTTTATGGGAATGCGCTTGCCTTTGCGGGTTTCAATTTCCGCTTCAATGGCGTCGAGCAACTGGCCATGTGCGCGCCAGCCGTCAAGTTCCTGTGCAATGCGGCGCACTGTGATGACGCGCGGTTCGGCTTGCTTGTGCATGGGATGGCCGAAGCCGGGAACCACGCCGCCCCGCTCAAGCCAGAGATCGACCGCCCGCTTGGCGGCATCTTGCATATTCATGTCCCAGGATGCCGCTTCGATCAGCATTTCCGCTGGCTGCTGCGGTGAGCCGGTCACAGTTCCGCTCGCCAAAATCCCGCTGGCCAGTGCAGGGATGGCCGAATCGGGATTAGCTGACGCTGTAAAACGCGCTGCGCCAACCGCCGCGTTGATGAATTGCTGATCCATGCCGCTTCTGAGCACCAGATCAAAAATCGCGGCTTCGCGTTCATCCGGCAGCTCTCCTGTCAGCAACAAAAAAGCAGACTGCGTATAGGTGAGGCCTTCAATCAACTCCTCGACCGGATAGCCGCGCACATGGATGCGGCCTTTTTGCGCCTTGCTGATTTTTGTGGTCCAGTACTCGCTCCAGTCGCCCGAGGCGACAAACTGGCCAACATTGCGTTTCACTGGTTTTGGTTTGTCGTTCGACATGAGTTACACCTCGCTTGCCGGCGTGGAATTGAGCGGCGTGAATCGCGGCAGCATGAATCCATCTTCCGGTTCGAATTTGACCTGGACCTGCATGCCGATGTGTACGTCTTCTGGTGCGCAACCAACAACATTCGAGATGAGGCGCGGCCCCTCACTCAATTCAATCAAAGCAACCACATAGGGCGCAGGGATTGAGGGGTGATAGGTCCGCCGGTAGACAACAAAGCTGAAAACTTCTCCCCGGCCCGAAACCGCTTTCATAGAAAGATTGGCGGACCAGCATTGCGGACAGACGGGGCCGCCCGGCAGAAAAAGATGGTCGCAATCTGCGCAAGTCCTGACGCTTAGTTTCTGATCCTGGCACGCATCCCAGAAAGGTTCAGTAAATACCGTTGGCTGCGGCAGAGGGTAAGCTTCTTGATCGTTTGCGCTCATGTGCCTGCCCGTTATTTTCCAAGAATCAATGTCGAATGAACGTTCATACCAAGCCCGTGCCCGCTCACCAAAGCGGTCTCGGCGTTTTTAATCTGGCGTTCACCCGCCGTACCGCGAAGTTGGCGCACCGCCTCAATCACATGCAGCATGCCGCCGCCATAGCCTTCAGCGAGCAACCCGCCGCTGGTGTTCACCGGCAGGCTGCCCTGCGGCCCGATCCGTCCACCCTCGACAAAGGCGCCGGCCTCGCCTCTTTCACAAAATCCGTAATCTTCAAGCTGCATCAGAACGACAATGGTAAAGCAGTCATAGAGCATCGCCAGATCGATATCTTCCGGTGTCAATCCGGCGCGAGCGAATGTTTCCGGCCCGCACCGCGCCGACGGCAGCGTATCGAAATGTTCTGGCGAGGCCCATGTCGAAAGACTGCTCGCTTGCCCGTGCCCGAGAATTTTTACCGGCGCCTGATGCAGATCCGCCGCCCGGTCAGTGGTCGTCACAATAACCGCCGCCGCGCCGTCAGACATCAAACAGCAATCAAGTTTTCGTAAGGGTTCAACGATAAAGTCCGACGCCATATATTGCGCCAATGTCAACGGTTCGCGCTTCTGGGCGTGCGGGGTCTGCGCAGCGTGCGCGCGCGCAGCGATTGCGACTTCCGCCAACTGTTCAGGCTGCGTGCCCCATTTATGCATGTGCCGTTGTAAAGCGAGAGCGTGAATGCCAACCGCGCCAAATAGACCGAACGCAGCATCATCACCGCGGCCATAGGAAAATGATCCCGGTGTTGAGAGTGCACTGTCACCGTAAACGCACAGGCATACCGAACACAATCCAGCCTCAACCGCTAACACAGCCCGTTGAATGATCGCCGCGCTACTGGCGCCGCCAAGAATGTCAGAGCCCGTATAATCTGGATCAAGTCCGAGATGTTGGCCAAGCGCCAGATAATGGGGCGTGATCCCGTCAAGGATACCCTGGTTCGGTCCCGGATCGGTGATCAGCCCATCAATGTCATCGGGAATGAGCCCTGCGTCCTCAATCGACAGTTTCGAGGCCTCTATTTCCAGATCGAACGCCGTGCGATCAGGCCGCCGGCCAAACACTGTGTGGCCAACACCGGCAATCACAGCCCGCCGCATCACCCTGAATACCTTGAATTTTTATAGATATATCGGACATCCGGCATGGCGGCTTTGATCCTATCCTGCATAGGCCGTTTCATGTGCTGTTTCATAAAACATTATTGAGTAAAACTCAATAATCTAGTTATAATCAATGTGTGGAAAAAAACCGCTAAAAAGAGCAAGCCGGGCGCCGGCCCCAAAAGGTATCATCTCACCCAACGCTTTGTTGAAATGGAAACACCCCATGACCCAAAAAGAATGTGACATCATCGTCTATGGCGCCAGCGGCTTCACGGGTCGTCTTGTCGCGGAATATTTGGCCCAGCGCAATATGGACGGCGAAGCGATAAAGTGGGCGATGGCGGGCCGCAGCGAAGAGAAACTGGCCATGGTGCGAGACGAGATCGGCGCACCGTCCTGTACGCCGCTGATCGTTGCGGATGCAAACACGCCTCAATCCCTGAAAGACATGGCGATGCGCACAAAAGTTGTGCTCACGACAGTCGGGCCGTTTCAGTTTTATGGAAGCGCTCTTGTCGCAGCTTGTGCAGAAAGTGGAACTGATTACGTGGACCTTTGCGGTGAGCCCGCCTGGATGCGCGAAATGATTGATGCGCATGAATTGCGTGCGACACAAACCGGCGCGCGGATCGTTTTTTCCTGCGGGTTCGACTCGATCCCGTTCGACCTCGGCGTGTTTGTTCTGCAGGAAGAGTCCGATCAACGCTTTGGCGCTCCCTGTCGGGAAATAAAGGCCCGTGTACGGAAAATGAAAGGCGGCTTTTCTGGCGGTACGGCCGCCAGCTTGAAGGCCACCATGTTGGCGGCGTCCAAAGACCCGTCATTGATCAGGCTTCTGAAGACCCCCTTTGCGCTCACGCCTGACTTTCAGGGACCTGAACAGCCAAGCGGATCAAAGCCGCAATTTGATGATGAGCTTGGAAGCTGGCTGGCGCCATTCATCATGGCGCCGATCAATACCAAGAATGTTCATCGTTCGAATTTTCTGATGGGCCACCCATACGGCGATAATTTCCTCTATTCAGAAATGCTGATGACCGGACCCGGTGACTCCGGGGAAAAAGTGGCGAAGGCGGTCGCCGCCGATCAATCGCTAATGAGCGATGACGCTCCCAAACCCGGCGAAGGCCCCTCAAAGGCCGAACGAGATGCAGGCTATTTTGATATCCTGTTCATCGGCGAAACCGAGGATGGAAAAATAATCAAGCTTGGTGTCACTGGCGACCGGGACCCCGGCTATGGATCAACCTCAAAAATGATCGCCGAAGCCGCCTTGTGTCTCGTTCGTGACCGGACCAATACGCCCGGCGGCATTTGGACCCCGGCGGCGGCGATGGGCGGCGCCTTGAGACACCGGCTTGCAGACAAGGCCGGGCTGACTTTTGAAATCGAAAAGTAAGGTGCGTGCATGTCTAGAGCAAAATGCACGATTCGCATTTAACGCATTTTGCTCTAGCTTAAATTGCTCCAGACTCTTCGAGTTTGATTGGTCGCGACAAAGCCTTTGCCGAACGGGTCGCCCTCAGTGCAACCAATCCCAGTGAACCACGGGCGATGCGCATAATCTTATTATGCCGGCGCTTACTCCATGATATCTTCGTTCCATAGCTCGGCATTGTTGGCGATGAATGCGCGCATCATCGCTATAGAAGCGTCATGCGCGGCATCGATTACCTCGACGCCATGTTCACGCAGGAAATTCTCATTGCCGCCGAAGTTTTGCGTATCGTTGATCACCAGCCGCGGGATTTTAAACTGAACAATGGTTCCCGAACACATCATGCAGGGAGATAGCGACGTATAGAGCGTCGTGTCGCGATAGGTGGTTTGACGTCCGGCTTTGCGAAGGCAGTCCATCTCGCCATGGGCGATCGGATCGCTCTGTTGGACCCTTTGGTTGTGACCGCAGGCCAAAGCCGTCTCGCCGCGCGCCAGCACCGCGCCGATTGGCAGGCCGCCCGCGTCAGCGCTTTTTTTTGCCTCCGCAAAAGCAAGCTCGATAAATTTCCGATCCAGTTCGGTCGTCATATAGAAGGTGCTCCCAACTTTTCCACATCTGGGTTGCGCCAAGTTTGGCGCATGGACATTATGAAGCTTATCATCAATAACAAGCGCAAACGCCACATCGGCTATTCATTGAGCATTTTATGTCTGTATCCTTCACACTTGTCGACCACCCTTTAATCCAGCACAAACTCACCATCCTGCGCCGGACGGATACGACGACGGCGCAGTTTCGCCAGCTCTTGCGCGAGATTGCGTTTGTCCTCGGCTGCGAGGTCACCAAGGATCTGGAACTCGGCGAGGTTGAAATCGATACCCCGCTGGAGCGTGGCTTTTTTCCGTATCTTGAAGGTAAAAAGCTCTGTTTCGTATCGATCCTGCGCGCTGGCAATGGGTTGATCGACGGGCTGCTTGATTTGGTCCCGTCTGCGCGGGTTGGACATATCGGCATGTATCGCGACCCTGAAACACTGCATCCTGTGCAATATTATTTCAAAACGCCGGATGCGTTGGGGGAGCGGCTGGTGGTGATGGTCGATCCGATGTTGGCGACTGCAAACACCGCCATTGCAGCCGCGACCGCGCTTAAGGAAAAAGGCGCGCGCAAGATGAAATTCATGTGCCTGCTAGCGGCGCCGGAAGGGGTTGAGGCGTTCTCAAAAGCCCATCCGGGTATTCCAGTGGTGTGCGCGGCTCTAGACCGTGAGCTGAACGATCACGGCTATATCCTGCCGGGGCTCGGCGATGCTGGCGACCGCATGTATGGGACCAAAGATTAGAGCCCTTACTGCTTTGCAGCCTGCTTGGCGGCTTCGATTTTTTCGATCAATTCTTCCGGGCGGAAGCCAGAGACAACATCGACATAAGAGCCGTCGAGCGCCGCGATGATAAACGCCGGCGTGCCGTCAATCCCCATATCCGCTGCAATTTGATGGGTTTCGATAATTGCGTTGGCGACCTCCGCCTTTGTCCGGGAGTTTTTCAGCTTGTTGACGTCGATGCCCTGTTCTTTGGCGAGGCTATGAACGCGTTCCTTGGTAAGCGTGCCTTTGGCGTCCATCATCGCAAAATGCAGCGGCAGGAATTTATTCTGGTCGCGCGCGGCAAGCGATATTTCTGCGGCGTAATTGGACTCTTCACGTAAAATCGGCAGCTCACGGAACACGATTTTAACTGCTGCATCCTGTGCGGTAATTTCTTTGATCAACGGCGCGGCGCGTTTGCAGAAGGTGCAGTGGTAGTCATAGAGTTCGATCAGCGCGACGGTCGCCTTTTTCGGATTTTTACCGGCGGTAAACCCATGCGTCGGGTCGAGGAGGGCGGACAGGTTGGCCGCTGCGCCCTCTTTGGCGAGTGCTGCGCTTTGCTGGCGCTGGCGTGCGCTGTATACGTTGACCGCCTCGATAATCACTTCCGGGTTGGCCAACAAATAATCGCGCACCAACTCGCGGATTTCATCTTCCTGAAGGTCGGAAAAAGACGTCGAAACGCGCGACGGCGCTTTTGACTGCGCCGGCTCTTCCTTGGCGGACGAAAATGCAATCACGCTGACGCCGAGCGCAAATGCGCCGATGAGAGCAGCGCCAATACCGAGTTTTGTGTTCAAAGTCATACCCATCTCCGATACCCTTCTGGGGGTTATTTTACGGCTCAAAACGAATTCAATTTAAAATCCTTGTGGTCCGGCAAAGGCCGGGTCCGGCACATCAGGCCCGCGCTTTTCTTCTCCGGTCGGCTCTGATGGCGCCGGGGCTTCCTCATCACCGATGCCGCTAGGCAGCGGCAGGCCGCCGCCTTCTGGCTGGGTGGCGAGGATGATGTCGGCGGCCTGGCGCCATTCCGGTGTTCCGCGCCGCAGCCTGTTGATGGCGCGCCGGGCGAACTGGTTGGCGTCGCGCTTGGCGCCGGCATGGTAACGCGACTCCGCAGTCGCCAACATTGCCAGCGTCTCATTGTCCATCGCGCCATAGGCTCTGGCGAGTTCGAACCAGCCGAAACTGTTGTCGGATTCCAACAACAACGCACGCTTGAATTCCATCACCGCTTCTTCACGGTCCGCATAGTCGCCGGTCGCGAGGAGTGCGCGGCCAAGATTGATCCGCAATAACGCGTTGTCCGTTAACAGCTTCGTTGACCGCCGATGCGGGCCAACCGCTTCGCGTGCGCGGCCGAATTCGAACAACATCTGGCCTTCCAGCTCATGGAAATAGGGATTGTCCGGCTGTGCGGCGGTTAGCTTGCGGATTTCGATGAGCCCCTTGTCGATGAGCCCGGTGCGATAATTAGCAACGGCGCGCGCATATTGGGCAGGGCCGGACTGGTCGGTAAGCGGATAGGTTCGCAAAGTAACTTCCGGGTCATGAAGGAACCCGTAGATTTTGGCCTGAATATAATGCAGGCGTTCAATTTCTTCCGGACTGTCTTTGCGGTCATAATAGGGCGAGGCGACGACGCGCCGCTGAAGCGCGGACAGGCGCACATTCGCCATCGGGTGGGTCAGGGAATAAGGGTTTATCCGGTAGCCGCGAATGATCTGTGTATTGCGCATTTTCCGCCAGATTTCGATGGCGCCTTTGCTTGAGTGACCAAGCTTGTCGAGATAGGTGATCGAGGACTGGTCAGCGGTGGATTCCTGACCGCGGCTGTAGCTTAGAAAATTTGCCTGTCCGATGGTTTGTCCAAGCCCTAAAATCCCCATGCCGGCTTCCGGCGCGCCAGCGGCGATGGCGGCGCCGGCGAGAACCAGGCTTAACAGCATTGGCCGTGAGGCGGCCGCGATAGCGTCGCCGGTGCGCGCGGAATGTCCGCCCGCAAGGTGGCCGGCTTCATGCGCGATGACGGCTTCAACCTGGTTCGGCGTGTCGGCAATCGTCAACAGGCCGGTATTGACGCCCATATAGCGCCCGCCCGCAAAGGCGTTGAACGAGCCGTCATTGACGATGATGATTTGAATGGAGCCTTCCGGCAGCCCGGCGACGCGAAAAATCGGCTGCGCATAATCATCGATAAATATCTCGATTTCCGCATCCCGCAATGTCCGCAAGCCCTGAGCCTGGGCCAGCGACCCGCCAAGAGCGACGGCCGCAGCGGCAAACGACAGAAACGCTTTACGCAAGGACATCAACAACAGCTCCCAAGAAATAGCTATACCAGACTATGCGCCATTTGCGACAATTTCGAGGTCGCACCGGCGCGGCGCCGCAATTGTGAAGCCGCGATTTGTGGCACGGGCCATTTTAATACGCATCACCGGCGCCAACCCCGCATTGCCTGAGGTTAAACGGCCTTTTGCCACCAGCCTTTCCGGCTTCGCTTTTTGGGCGTAGCCGGGCTTTCTGAGGTGTCTTTCCCGGCGCTATGTGCGGTTTCTTGTGGCGCATCAGACGATTTTGCTGCGCCATTTGACGCCGCATCGGCAGGATCTGGCGCAGGTTTGGAGACTGGCTCTGCGGGGGGGCCATCTTGTTCTGCGCTGTTTGGCGCTGCGGCTTCATCGCCCGCTGCCGCCTTTTTTCTGACCCTTCGCTTACGGGTGCGCTTTTTCGGGGCCGGGCCCTGTTCTGCGCTCACAGCTTCTGGCGCGGCCTGTTCTGCAGGTGCTGTCGCCTCTGGCGCATCGATGGGTTCTGGTTGCGGCGTTGATGGTCCGTCGTCGGCGTCCGATGGCGCTGCGTTTTGTTCGCTTTGCGGCGCATCGGCCTGTTGTGTTGTCGCCTGATCGCCATCGCCATCGCTGCGGCGGTTGCGTCGGCCGCCGCGTCGGCCGCGACGGCGTTTTTTGCGCTTGCTGTCGTCGTTTTCATCGTCGCTGTCGCGGGCGGCTTTTTCGCTCTGGTCATCGCCGGCGTTGCTGTCGTCGGTTTTCTCATCCGCCGCTGCGGTTTCTTGTCTGGCGTCGCGACCGCGACCGCCGCGTCTGCGTCGGCTGCGCTTGCGGCCATTGTCGCGTTTTTCTTCCGCCTCGTCGTCGATAGGCTCGACCACTGCCTCAATGACGTCGACAGGCTCGTTCTGGTCGGCGCGAATGAAGGTTCGCTCGGTTTTGCGTTCGCTCGGGACGCCGCTTTTTTCAAGATCATGCGCATCGCCGGCTTTGTCGGGGTCGGCGAGAATTTCAATCGCCACGCCGTTTGCGTCTTCGATGCGTTTGATCCAGTCGCGGTTGTGATTGAGAATGTGCAGGCTGACATCAAGCGAGGCGCGCAGCGTGATGCGTCCGACTTTGCCGGAGATGGCCTCACCCTCGATGGCGCGCAAAATCCGCAGCGCCGCGATTTCGTTGGACCGGATCGCGCCGGCGCCGGCGCAGGTCGGACAGGTCTGGGTGGTGCCGTCAACAATCCCTGAGCGGCGGCGCTGGCGTGAGAGTTCGAGCAGGCCGAAGGGTGAAATCCGTCCAACCTGAACGCGTGCGCGGTCGGTCTTCATGGCTTCTTTCAGCGCCTTTTCAACCTTGCGGTTGTTTTTTGCCTCGTCCATGTCGATGAAGTCGATGACAATAAGGCCGGCGAGGTCACGCAAACGGAACTGCCGCGCCGCCTCGGCCGCAGCCTCGACATTGGTCTTGAGCGCAGTCTGTTCAATATTGCGCTCGCGTGTTGAGCGGCCCGAATTGACGTCGATGGCGATCAGCGCTTCGGTTTGATGAATGACGATGTAGCCGCCCGATTTCAGCCGCACGGTTGGCTGATACATGCCGTCAAGCTGTTCCTCGATGCCGTGCCGCAGGAATATCGGCGCCGCGTCTTTATAAGGCTGCACGTTTTTAGCGTGGCTCGGCATCAGCATCTTCATGAAGTCTTTAGCTTCGCGATAGCCGTCCTCGCCCTCAACCAGGACGCTGGAAATATCTTTGTCGTAGAGATCGCGGATCGCGCGCTTGATGAGGTTTGCTTCTTCGTAAACCATGCATGGCGCAATCGATTTTAATGTCAGTGTACGGATGTTTTCCCAAAGGCGAAGAAGATAATCATAATCGCGCTTGATTTCGACCTTGGTGCGTTTGGCGCCGGCGGTGCGGATGATGAGCCCCATGCCTTGCGGCACATCGAGACTGTCTACGATGCGGCGCAACCGGCGACGGTCGGACGCATGTGCTATTTTGCGCGAGATGCCGCCGCCGCGGGCCGTGTTTGGCATCAACACGCAATAGCGTCCGGCAAGCGACATATAGGTGGTCAGCGCCGCGCCTTTGTTGCCGCGCTCTTCTTTGACGACCTGAATAAGAAGGATTTGCCGGCGTTTGATGACTTCTTGAATTTTGTAATTGCGCAACAGGTTAGAGCGTTTGCGCTTTGCTTCCTTGTAACGCTCGAACAGCTGGGCGCGGACTTTGCGTGCGCTGGCGCTCGCTGATTTGGCCTCCGCCCCATCTTTTGTGTCAGCGTCTTCTGTGTCAGCGTCTTGGCCGCTGTCGCCTTGTGTATCGTTGGCGGCGTCTTGCGCATCATCGCCATCTTCTACGCTGCTGGCTTCAGCAACTTTGTCTTGTGCTGTGGCGTCTTCTTCAGCGCCGTCTTCGGCCGCGCCATCTTCGGCAACGGCCATATCCGGGCTGTTGTCGTCTTCCTCAACGCCTTTATCGGACGCGTCTGTGGCCTCGTCGGCGTCATTTTTGACGTTTTCCTCTTCTTCCTCTTCTTCCTTTGAGGCCTCGTCATTGGCTTCGGCGTCGCTCAGATTGGCGCCTTCTGCGTCATCCTCGCCATCCGCCTCGTCAGCTTCAGTGTCGCTGCTCGCGGCCTCGGCGGTCTGCTCGTCAATTTCTTCGTCTTCCGCAACGGCAATGACGTCCTGGCCGTCATAGTCATCATCGCCGCGACCATTATCGTCGTCATCTTCGTCGCCGCGCTGGGCGAGCTCCAATTCGGCCGCAAGTTCGGCGACTTCTTGTTCTGCTTTCTGCAGCAGCTGCCGGTCTGAGATCGGAATTTGGTAATAATCAGGATGGATTTCGCTAAACGCGAGAAAACCATGGCGGTTGCCGCCATAATCAACGAAGGCGGCTTGAAGCGAGGGCTCGACGCGGGTTACCCGCGCCAGGAAAATATTGCCTCTAAGCGGCCTTTTCGCAGCGGATTCGAAGTCGAAATCTTCGATTTTGCCCTGGCTCAGCAGGGCCACGCGCACCTCTTCGGGGTGGGCGGCGTCGATTAGCATCTTTTTTGTCATTTAAATTGGCTCCGCAATGCGGGCCTAGGGCCTGCGCATTGACTGTGTTGGAACGCCTCAGCGCGTGCGCAGCCCTAATGGGCGCCCGGGAGCGGGCGCTGCTTTGGGTCATATTCGCATCTTGCAGCATCGGCGAAAGCTTTGTTCGCGCCGGCTTTATTGCCGGCTGGTTTTGTTTTGGCGCATCATGCGCCTGATCTTTTTGCTCCAAACGCGCTGGCGTTACGCCGTTTCGCGAGCCGGCCTGAAGGAGCCGCCGGCGGTTATCCCGTTAATAACGGGCCATAAGCCGCGCTATCTGGGAGAAAAATCACGGCTGGCCAGAAGGCCATCGCAGGGCCTTCCTTGAGGCCTTTTTCACCGTTAACATTCTCTTGCTTGGATTTGGCGATTAAATCACCTTTCCGCAAGCAATTTCTAATAATGCCAAACCCCGGGGGAAAAGAAAACCCATCCGGTTCAGGCCGACTCAGTGTTGCATTCAATCGTGGATGAAATCTTAAACCTGCATTAACGCTGGCGAAAGAGACTAAAATATCGGACGATTAAGAGGAATCACCTGATATTTTAGATTCTTTGCTGCGCGCGCGGTGGGATCGAAAAATCGGTTTCCACTTTTCACCCGGCGCTCTAAAGCATCTGTTTTCGGGCTGGAATGGGGTCGGCAAGGGCGCTAGATGTGGTTTTCGCCGCTCAGCGCGGGTGTAATGGGCGGCGTAGTATGGATGGGCGTAGATGAAATTAAGGCGCAAATTCTGGATCAGCGTGGTGATTGCGGCCTCGAGCCTTGCAGCGACGGGGGGCGCTTGGGCTGAAGAGCTGCTTGGCGTGCGTTTTGGCCCTAATGGCGATGCAACCCGGGTGGTTTTTGATATTGTCGGCGCGCCGGTCTATTCAATTTCCGGGGTCGAGACCGGCGAGGGCCGCTTAATTATTGATTTCGCTGGCCTTTCGGTCAACACTGCGGATTTGAGCTATCGCCCAGGCAAGGGCCATATCGCCCGCTATGGGTTTGCCGGACGTAGCGGCGGCGGCGTCCGGGCGATGTTTGATTTTAAAAAAACCGCCCGGATCAGCAAAATCTTCGTATTGGAGCCGAAAGACGGGGTTAAAAAGCACCGTCTGGTGATCGACCTTCAAACCGCGGACAAGCAAGGCTTTATCGCCAGCCTGCCGGCGCAATATCCTGATCTGACGGCGGTAATAGAGCAGGCGACGGCGAAAAAACCTGAGATTCTCCCGACGCCGAGCCAGAAAGAAGTCGCGCTGCCGCCCCAGCAAGACCCCGTGACCGAAAAACGCGTCGTCGTCATTGACCCTGGCCATGGCGGGAGCGATCCCGGCGCTCAGGGGCAAAGCGGGACTTATGAAAAGAATGTCACCTTAGCCGCAGCGCTGGAGCTGGCGGCAATTTTGAAAAAGCGCGGTAATTATGAGGTCGTGCTGACCCGCAATAAGGACGCTAAAATCAAGCCGGATAAGCGCGAAGCGCTGGCGCGCAATGCCGGCGCCAATCTGTTCGTATCGCTGCATGCGGACGCAATCGCCGCCAGGGTGGTGCGCGGCGGCTCGGTCTATACGCTTTCAAGCGATGGCACGGCGCGCTCGGCTAAGCTGGCGAAAGCGGAAGGTAATTACAACGTTTACGATCTCGATGTCGCCGAATATGGCGAAGAGGTCGGCGGCATCATGTTCGACCTGGCGCAGGGCGCCACCCATACCGGATCGTCGCGGTTTGCCGAAAAGCTTCTCGAAAACCTTGCCGGCAAGACGCCGCTGCTGGGACGTTCGCACCGTACCGGCGATTTGCGGGTGCTGTTGGCGCCGGATGTTCCGGCGGTGCTGTTTGAGATGGCGTTTATTTCCAACGCGAAAGATGAGGCCAATCTCAACTCCCCCGTGTGGCGCAAACGCACCATGACGGCCGTGGCCGACTCCATTGACCAGTATTTCGAAGAATATGGCGAGCAGCGCTTTGCCGCGAACAGCGCCGGCGGCGCTAATTAGGCGGCCTTGCCAATGCGGGGCCTTATCAAGGCGAGGCCTTACCAAGGCGGGGCCTTACCAAGGCGGGGCCTTACCAAGGCGGGGCCTTACCAAGGCGGGGCCTTACCAAAATGAAGGCAAAACATGATAGCTTGCGCCTCGCTGTCGCCAAGATTTTGCGCTACACAAAGGCCGGTAAAGACGTGAGTGTGACAGGAATTAAGCGACGGACGCCATGAGCGACGAACACGACAATCCCAAAGATGATGACCCTGAGGCGCAAACCTCCGATGGTGATATCTGTGATGATACAAGCGCGGCCGCTGCCGATGAGGACAGCAGCTTGATCGAGAATGATATGTTCGCGCCGGAAGAAGAGGTTGGCCCTATTAGCGACACACAAACGGACACTGTCGCCGAGACGGAAATCGATGCGGCGGCGGACGAAGTTTTGGCTGAGGCGTTTGATGAGCCCGCCGACGAAGCGGCGCCGTATGAGGTTCCAGACGAGGTCGAAAGTGTTGATGCGGACGAAGACGTAAGTATGCAAGGCGACGGGTCAGAACACGTAGAAGACGAGGCGGAAGAAGCGGGCGATGAAATTGTTCTCGGTCGCGATGATCGCGCAGCCGTAAGCCGGGGCCGGCGCACTAAGGCCGCCCGCGACGATCGCGCCGGGGCGAAAAAACCTGAAAAACTTTCCGCACCGCGCAAGGCTGAGTTTGATGTCGAAACAGCGGCGCGCCCGGCGCGCGAGGGGGAGGCTTTGTTTCCATTATTGGTGCGGCTTGCTGGCATGGGTTTCGCCATCGCCGCGTTTGGCGTCATCGCCGCTGCTGCTTTCGCCGGCTGGTATGTTCATCAGCTGAGCCAGGACTTGCCGGACTACCAGTCGCTTGCAGAATACGCGCCGCCCGTCACCACCCGGGTCTATGCCGGGGACGGATCGCTGGTGGCCGAGTTCGCCCGCGAGCGGCGGCTGTTTGTTCCGATTGAAAGCATTCCCGAGCATGTCAAAGCCGCCTTTGTCTCGACCGAAGACAAGACCTTCTATGAACATACCGGCATCGACATGCGCGGTATCGCGCGCGCGCAACTGTCTAATGTCGGCAACATTTTGAGCGGTCGGCGTCTTGAGGGCGGCTCGACGATTACCCAGCAGGTGGCGAAAAATTTCTTGCTGTCGAGTGAGCAGCGCATTGACCGAAAGCTAAAAGAAATGCTCATCGCCCGGAAGATGGAGCGCGCCTTCACCAAGGGACATATTCTTGAGCTTTATCTCAACGAGATTTATCTTGGCAACCGCTCTTATGGCGTCGCCGCCGCGGCGCTGAACTATTTTGACAAGGCGCTTGATGATTTAACCCTCACTGAGGCCGCTTATCTTGCAGCCCTCGCCAAAGGGCCGAGCAATTATCACCCGGTCGCCAATGAAGAGCGCGCGGTCTCGCGGCGCAATCTGGTGATCCGGCGCATGCTGGCTGATGGCGGCGTTTCGCAACAACAGGCAGATGAAGCAAGCGCACAGCCGCTTGGGGCATCCATAGCGCCGCCGCTCGGTGCGCGCGATTGGACGATGGAATATTTCGCCGAGGAAGTCCGTAAGCAGATTGTCGATCTTTATGGCGTCGAGGCGCTTTATGATGGCGGGCTTGCAGTGCGCACATCCGTGGACCCGCAATTGCAACGCGCGGCCGGCGCGGCTTTGCGGCGTTGGCTGACGGCCTATGATTTGCGCCATGGCTGGCGCGGTCCGATTGGCGTTATCGGCGCCGATGATGAGGCCGCGACGCCGCCGGATGCAGCGAGTGATGAACCGGCCGACGATGCAGGCGATGCGGCTGAAGCAGGCGACGCTGAAGAAGATTGGACGGCGGTGTTTGCAACAAAACTGAAATCCCTCCGGCGCGCGCGCGCCGTGTCGGATGATTTGGCGCCGTGGCGTCCGGCGCTGGTGCTTGGCGT
>JAJFGE010000125.1 GCA_021776295.1 Hyphococcus sp. | reverse complement strand
TGAAAATTCTTATTGAAGTGAACACAATGATCATGCGCGGATTGCGAACTCAACCCCCAACAGAAATCCTTGACTAATGTCTGGTGGGTTAGTCATACGGTTACGGCCTCACGAAAAATTTTTAGTGAATGGCGTTGTTCTAGAAAACGGCGAGAAGCGCACAAAGTTACGCATCAAATCCAATGATGCAAATTTGCTAAGACTGCGCGACGCCCTTCATCCTAATGACGCGACGACACCGGTTAAGAAGCTCTATTATGTGGCGCAGCTGATCGTAACCGGCGACATCAAGCCGGATGAAGGCACAACGGAACTTATTAGCGGCTTGAACGCTTTGTATGATGCTTTGCCGGAAAAAGAATGTCGCGATATAATTGATCAGACACAAAAACATCTAAACGAAAAAGCATATTATCAGGTAATGCGTACTTTAAAGTCGCTTTTCCCACATGAAGAAAAGCTTCTCCTCATCGCTCATGCCAAAAAACTACGCCAGCTTGGTGAAAGTGAGGCATAGTGCTTTTTCAACCGACGACGGGAATAGGTGGTCTTCCTGGTTGGATCGTACTTCAAAGAACTGAAGTCCGTCAGCGCGAGGTGTTTGAACGTTCACCGGTTCTTGAACGTGACATTGATTATTTTCGCGAAAACATCAGCAAAGCGCTAACTGCAAAAGATCTCGTCAATGACCGCCGGTTGCTAACCGTCGCGCTTGGCGCCTTTGGCCTTGGTGATGAGGTCAACAAAAAAGCCTTTATAGAAAAAATTCTCGACGAAGGGACAGAAAAATCAGACGCCTTCGCCAATCGTCTCAACGAGCCGCGCTTTAAGGCGTTGTCGGAGGCTTTCGGCTACGGCAACATCCAGGGCGGCTCCAGTGTTCTTCTCGAATCTTTCCGCGAGGATATGATTGCGCGCTTTAAAGTCCGGGAATTTGATCGCGCAGTAGGGGAAGGCGATAATGATATGCGCCTTGCTCTCAATTTCAGGCGGGAAATCCCAGCCCTGGTGGACCCCGATACAACTGAGAAGACCGCATGGTTTCAAATCATGGGCCAGCAGCCGCTGCGAGAACTGTTGGCGACCGCACTTAACATCGGATCATCCGTCGCCCAGCTCAGTATTGACCGTCAGCAAGAAATATTCGCAGACCGCGCCAGAAGCGTACTGGGCTCGTCAGACCCCGCGCAGTTTGACGACCCGGAAGTGGTCGACGAAGTGCTGCGCCGTTTCTTTCTTATGCGACAAGTAGAGAGCGGGCCCAGCCCGGCTACGCCGGGATATGGAGCGTTAATACTCCTCCAGGGCCCAAGCCTGGGCGCCAGCGCAATTGAGAACTTGCTACTGTCACAAATCTGATTCGTCTTCGCTCTGCGAAGGCGGCGTCAGAGTGGTTTTCAACTTTTCAAAACTTACCGCACATGATTCAGCCTGTTCACTGACAAAGCCTTCCAGCCGTGGCCAAACGTCAATGGCGCGATCAATAACCGGATCTGAGCCGGTCGCATATAGACCAGTTTGTATCATTGCGGACGCATCGTCATAGGCCGAAATCAATACTCTTGCTTCAGCAAGAAGCGCATTTTCATCGTCAGACGCCGCTTTTGGCAGCGACCGAGATACACTGCGCCGGATATTAATCGCAGGAAAACGACCGCGTTCTGATATCTCCCGGTCTAGAACAACATGCCCGTCAAGAATACTGCGCACCATGTCAGCAACCGGTTCGTCCATGTCAGAACCGGCGACCAGCACGCTAAATATTGCGGTTATATCGCCTGAACCTTGAGCCCCCGGCCCCGTGCGTTCTGCAAGCGAAGCAATTGCACGGAATGTCGAGGGCGGATACGCCCGCAGGGAAGGCGTTTCCCCGGCGGTAAGCGCAATTTCGCGATGTGCGTCTGCAAATCGAGTGATTGAATCAAACAACAACAGAACATGCAGACCCTGATCACGAAAATACTCCGCTGCGGTAATTGCCATCAGCGCGCATCGTCTTTTTGACGGCGCCGGCTCCTCGCAGGTCGATGCAAAAACCACCGCACGCGCGCGGCCTTCTGCTCCGAGTATTTCGGTAACAAATTCGCGCACCTCCCGACTGCGTTCGCCGATTAATGCAACGATGACAATATCGGCCTCCATACCCTTGGCCAATTCTCCAACCAACATGGATTTTCCTACACCGGACCCGGCAAATAGACCGATCCTCTGCCCTTTGCAGATCGGTAGAAACGTGTCGAATGGCGCCATCCGCGTATTCAAGCGTTCGCCCAATCCACGCCGGCCAGTTATCGACGGCCCAAGCGGATTTAACATCATCGCCCGCTCGCCTTGCGGCGTCAGCTGTCCGTCTGCATATACGCCGTCGCAATTCATGACATTGCCAACCCATGCATTGCTCGGCCGAACTTCCTTGCTGGCGTGAAGATAGGCGCGGTCTCCAGGCGACATGCCGTTCATGGAAGAATCCGGCATCGCCAAAACGAACTCATCTCTGATCGCAATGATTTCGCCAAACGATGACACCTGTCCGTGGATTTCCACCCGATCGCCAATGCGCGCCAAAGAGCGCAGGCCCGCAATGTGTATAACGCCGCGCTCTATGGCGACGACACTTCCCCAGAGCTGGTATGCGCTTGTTCCCGCAGCAACGCCATTAACGATATCGTTAAACTTCATATTCATAAGGTTAACACACCAATTAAGTTTATTTTCAACTTTGAAGTTTATTTTCATAAACTGTAATCCTTAACAGGACGTCGGCAGAATGCTTGACAACTTAAACATTTTGAATCTC
>JAJFGE010000124.1 GCA_021776295.1 Hyphococcus sp. | reverse complement strand
GGAGGAATTTGGGATGCGGCGCGGGGCCGAGACCCTGTTTTTGGGGTCGTTCGTCAACAAGATTGATGTCAAAGGGCGCCTCGCCACGCCGGCGCGGTTTCGCCGCGTCCTCGATCTTGAGCGCGGCGGTTCGATCTATTGCATTCCGTCTACAGATGAAAAATGTCTGGATTGCGGCGGGGCCTTTTATATTGAAATGCTGATGGCGTCGATTGCCGCGCTGGACCCGTTTTCCGCCAAACGCCGCAGCCTGGAGCGCACAGTGACGGCGCGGGTGGTGGAGCTTGGTCTAGACAAGGAAGGGCGCATGGTTCTGCCACAACGGTTACGGGAGAGCACGTTGCTGGACGGCAAGGCTTTGTTCGCGGGACTTGGCGCTTCGTTCCAGATATGGAACCCGGATGAGTTTCAAAAAATCGCCGCTGAACAAGAGAAAATAACCGCGGAAGCCAAATTATCGTTGCGCAATCCAACGCCGGCGGGAGTGGTTTCATGAACGCGGCCGCGCATATTCCGGTGATGGCGCGCGAGGTCGTCTCTGCGCTGGCGCCACGGGAAAATGGCGTTTACGTCGATGCGACTTTTGGCGCTGGTGGTTATGCGCGCGCGATTTTAACGGCGTCGAACTGCATCGTTTACGGATTTGACCGCGACCCGACGGCGATTGATCGCGCCAAGGCGCTGGTTGCAGAATTCGGCGACCGCTTGCGGCTGATCAACCGCCCGTTTGCGGAGATGGAAGACGCGCTTGCCGAGCGCGGCGTCGATGGCGTTGACGGCGTCGTCTTTGACCTCGGCGTTTCCTCAATGCAGCTTGACGAAGCGACACGAGGATTTTCTTTTCGCCGCGAAGGCCCGCTGTCGATGCGCATGGATGGCGGCAAGCCGGATGCGGGCGACGTTATCGCCAAGGGTGATGCGCGCGAGCTGGCGGCGATATTCAGGACCTATGGCGAGGAAAAGCGCGCCGGCAGGATTGCCCGCGCCATTGTCAACGCACGTGAGATTGCGCCAATCACAACCACGACGATGCTGGCCTCTATTGTTGAAAAAGCAGCGCCGAATTGGGGCAAGTCCAAAATTCATCCGGCGACGCGGGTGTTCCAGGCTTTACGGATATTTGTCAATGATGAGCTTGGCCAGCTGGTCGCGGGCCTGCGCGCTGCTGAGCGGATGTTGCGGCCGGCGGGGCGGGTTTTGGTTGTCACCTTTCATTCCCTGGAGGACCGGATTGTGAAGCGGTTCCTTGCCAACCGGTTTCCGTCCGGCGCTACAGGTTCGCGCCATGCGCCGCCGGCGGTCAAAGCCGCGCCGACATTTGAACCGATTTTCGCCAAGGCTTTGGCGCCGGGCGATGAAGAAACTACTGCCAATACGCGTGCGCGCTCAGCGCGGCTGCGCGGCGGCGTGCGTCTCGCCGCGCCATTTGCGCCAGCCAGCGACGAGCGGTTGGGCCTGCCGTCGCCAATTGTGTTGAAGAACTTTAACGAAGGGAAGTGATAGATGTTCCGTATCACAACGATATTCTTGTGTGTCTTGTTGGCCGCCGCGGCGGTTGGGCGATATCGCGCCGAGCAATCGGTGCAGAAGACGCGCCTGGAGCTGGAGCGCCTGGAGAGCACCAGGCTTGACGAGCTGCAGCAAATCCAGCTGTTGCGCGCGGAGGTGGCCTATCTCGAAAATCCCGAGCGGCTCGCTAAAATCGCCAGAGCCAAGACCGATTTGCGGCCATCAGAACCGGTGCAGATGGTCTCGGTGCAACAATTTTCACTGGCCATGACCGGTGAGGACGGACCGCAAATAGACAATGGCGCAACGCCGAGTGAAATCATCACCAACGCCATCGCCATGGTTCAATTGTCGGCCGCCGACTAGACCATCGGGCGATTAATAGGAATCGCCCGATGGTCTAGATTCTTTGTTGCGCGCCGGATTTTGCGAAAAACCGGCCTCATCCTGAGCCTGCCGAAGGGCCCACTTTTTCGCCCGACGCTCTAGACGAGCCGCAACAGGAAAGCATTATTGGAAAGGATTGTCGCCGCGATGTTTCTGCGTAAAGCCAAAAAAGCAAAGCCGGCGGCCTATGTCATCGCTGAGGCTGAAACCGCAGTATCGCGGCGCCCGGAAACGGCCCATGCGACGCGGCATGTGCGCGCCAGTAGCGGCCGCCAGCGACAGACCGAGCGCGCCAAGACACGCATCTTGATGTGCGCGGTGGTGTTTGTGTTCGTGTTCGCATCGCTCGGCCTGCGACTGGCGTTTATCTCTTTCGGGCAAATCGACGTGGAGACGCCGCGCACTGCCGCGCCGTCAATCGAGGCGCCGCACGCCGAAATCATCGATCGCAATGGCGCGCTTCTGGCGACCGATTTGCCGATGATATCCCTTGAAGTCGCCGGCCGCGAAATCTGGGATGCGCGCGAGACGGCGCAAAAACTGTTGACGGTGCTGCCGGAAATCGATGCGGTTGAGCTGGAGCAAAAACTGCGCCGCGGGCGCTATGTTGAACTGCGCGGAAATTTGACGCCGGCCGAGCGCCAGGCGGTGTTTGACCTCGGCCTGCCGGGCATTCATTTCGCCACCCGGATTAAGCGGTTTTATCCGCAAGCCGACCTTGCCGCGCATATTGTTGGCTATGAAATACCGGGCAAGGGCGGCGTGATAGGGCTTGAAAAACTCGCCAATGACTGGCGCGGCGCAAACACGATGCGCGCCTCGATTGATATTCGCGTACAGCAAATCGTCGAAGACGAGCTTGCTGCAGCGATGGAGAAATTCAGCGCCAAGGCCGGCTGGGCCGGAGTGATGGATGTGGCGACCGGTGAGGTCATAGCGCTGGCCAGCCTGCCGGATTTTGATCCCAATGCGCCGGGCGCCGCAGCGGCCGATTCTCGTCGCAATCGCGCCACGCTTGACCAATATGAGTTGGGCTCGGCGTTTAAGGCGTTCACCGCAGCCGCGGCGCTGGAAGAAGGCCTGGCGGGAGAGGCGACAAATTATGATGCGCGCGGGAGCTTTCTCGTCGCCGACCACGAGGTTACCGATTTTCATGGCAAGAACAGAATTTTGACTCTGTCGGAAGTGGTGCAGTTTTCTTCCAATATCGGCATTGCCCGCGTCGCTGGCGATCTTGGCTCCAAGCGGCAGCGGGACTATCTCGACAAGCTCGGCCTGCTGTCGCGTTTGACCATGGAACTGCCGGAGCGTCGGGCGCCAAGACTGCCGGAGCGATGGGGACCGGTAGAGACGGCAACCATCGCCTATGGCCATGGTATTTCCGTAACGCCGCTGCATTTGCTGACGGCGTTTTGCGCGGTGGTGAATGGCGGCGAATTTCATGATCCGACATTTTTTGCAGAACCAAAACGCGTTTCCAAACGGGCGGTATTTTCAAGTCAGACCAGCGCCGTCATGCGCCGTATTCTCCGCCGCGTGGTGACCGACGGCACGGCAAGTTATGCCGAAGCGCCCGGATATTTTCCGATCGGCAAAACCGCAACTGCGGATAAACCGTTTGAAGGCAGTTATGACCGCAATACCCGCATTGCCAGTTTTGTCGGCGCGGTTCCGGGCTATGCGCCGCGCTATGCAATCTTGGTGTCGCTCGATGAGCCGCAACCGTTGAAAGAAACCTATGGCTATGCCACCGCGGGATGGACCGCAGCGCCGGTGTTCTCACGCATCGTCGCGCGTGCAGCGCCGTTTTTAGGCCTCGCGCCAGTCAACGAGGCGACGGCGCTTGCAGCCTTTGTTTCTGGCGGTGAAGCCGCAGACGCACCGCGCAAAGCCGCAGCGGCGATTGTGGAGCGTGCGCCGTGAGATTATCGCAGCTGGCCGGCGAGGCGTTGACAACAGATCCAGATATTCGAGGGCTCACCGCAGACAGCCGGGCGGTGGAGCGCGGATTTTTGTTTGCGGCGCTGCCGGGCGTCCTTGCTGATGGCGCGAAATTTATTCTGCAGGCGGAAGAAAGAGGCGCGGCGGCGATTTTGGCGCGTCCGGGCGCACGTTCAAACCTGCCGCTTGTCATTGATCGTGAGCCGCGCCAAAAGCTGGCGCATATGGCGGCGCAGTTTTTTCCGCGCCAGCCGGAAACCATCGCCGGCATCACCGGCACCAATGGCAAGACATCAACCGCCCTGTTCGCCGCTCAGCTATGGCAAGGGCTCGGACGTAAAAGCGCAAGCCTCGGCACGCTCGGCGTGCGCGGGATGACTTTTTCCGCAAAACTCGCCCACACAACGCCGGAGCCGGTGACGTTGCATAAGATGCTAGATGAGATGACCGCCGCCGGCGTTACCCATCTGGCGATGGAAGTCTCCAGCCACGGCCTGGCGCAACATCGCGCTGATGCGGTAAAGTTCAAGATCGCCGTCTTCACCAACCTCACCCAGGACCATCTCGATTATCATCAAGGCTTTGACGATTACCTCAACGCCAAGCTGCGATTATTTTCGGAGCTGCTGGATGAGGGTGGCGTCGCGATAGTCAACAAGAGCAGCGAATATGCCGGACGGTTTTGCGATGCGGCGGCAAAGCGCGGCGTCAAGGTCATCGGCGTTGGCGCGGACGGGCCGGACCTTACGCTTACAAACGTCGCGCCGCATGCTGCCGGCCTTGATGTCAGTGTCGATGCGTTTGGGACCACACATAAATTAAACCTGCCGCTAGTCGGCGCCTTCCAGGCCGAAAACGCATTACTGGCGGCGGGTATTGTCATCGCCTCCGGTGCGCCGGCCGCGGATGTGCTTGGGCGTTTGGAATGCCTCACGCCCGTGCCGGGGCGCATGCAACTGGCTGCGCGCGTTAACGAAGCGGCGGTCTATATCGACTACGCCCACACGCCGGATGCGGCAGCGACGGCGCTTGAAGGATTGCGTCCGCATACGCAAGGCCGGTTGATAGCCATCATCGGCGCCGGCGGCGACCGTGATAAGGCAAAACGCCCGATGATGGGACGCGCGGCGACGGAGAACGCGGATATCGTTATCGTTACGGACGACAATCCGCGCAATGAAGACCCAGCGGCGATCCGGCGGGAGATATTGGCCGGATGTCCAGAGGCTACGGAGATTGGCGACCGGCGAGAGGCGATTGCGGCGGGGACCGCGATGTTAAAGGCGGGCGACGTGTTGTTGATTGCGGGGAAGGGACACGAGACCGGTCAGGTGGTGGGGGATGAAATTTTTGCGTTCAACGATCTTGAAGTCGCGCGCGAGGCGGCTGAAGCGTTGAGCCGATCAAAGGAACTCGGGTGATGACAGACATACAGGTCAATGAAAATCTATGGACCGCCTATGAAGCGGCGGCCGCGACCGGCGGCGCACTATGCGCCCGGGGCGGCGATCCAAAGGAATGGACGGCTGAGGAATGGTCAGCAAGCGGTGTTTCGATTGATACGCGCAGCTTAAAGCCGGGCGAGATTTTTGTCGCGCTGCGCGATGCGCGAGACGGCCACGAATTTTTAACCCGCGCTTTTGAAGCCGGCGCCGCCGCCGCGCTGGTCGCGCGCGCGCCAGCGGATGCGCCGGAAGGCGCGCCGCTTCTGGTGGTCGGCGACACGCTGCAAGGTTTGCGCGATCTGGCGCTCGCCGCGCGGATGCGCAACTTCGGCAAACGCATCGCCATTACCGGCAGCGCGGGAAAAACCAGCACCAAGGAAATTCTCCGCGCCATCCTAGCCGGTTGCGGCGCGGTTCATGCAGCGGATAAAAGCTTCAACAACCATTGGGGTGTTCCTTTAACCCTGTCGCGCCTGCCAATGCGCGCCGCGTTTGGCGTGTTTGAAATCGGCATGTCGCATCTGGGTGAAATCATGCCGCTTGCCGGGCTGGTGCGCCCGCATGTGGCGATTGTCACCACGGTTGCGGCCGCGCATCTTGAGTTTTTCAAGTCGATTGAAGAAATCGCCGAAGCCAAGGCGGAAATTTTTACCGGACTGGCGCCAGGCGGGATTGCGATTTTGCCAATCGACAATCCGCATTATGAATTTCTGAAAACACGCGCACAAGCCGCCGGCGCCGCCGGGTTTATCACTTTTGGCGAGATGGCGGCCGCTGATTTTCAATTGCTGGACTATCAGGCCGATGGCGACGGCGCGCGCCTTGAAGTCAATATCAAAGGCGACACGATGGCGTTTCCTGTCGGCATTGCCGGGCGCCATCAGGCGTTGAACATGCTGGCGGCGCTGGCGGCGGCCGACGCTGTTGGTGCGGTGCTGGAACCGGCGATTGCGGCGCTAGCAACGCTTTGTCCGGCGGAAGGACGCGGCGCCAGAGCGGTGATCCCCGTCGAGGGCGGCGAGGCGCTACTGATTGACGAAAGCTATAACGCCAATCCGGCGTCGATGGCGGCGGCGATTGGTTTGCTGGGCGCGGCGCCGCTCGGCGATGGCGGGCGGCGCATTGCCGTCCTTGGAGAGATGCTCGAGCTTGGCGACGATGCGCGCGCGCTTCATGCCGGGCTCCTCGATGCGTTGCTTGCAGCAAAGGTGGACCAGGTCTACGCAGCAGGGGAAATGATGCGCTATCTATGGGGCCAGTTGCCGCCGGAAATGCGCGGGCTATATGCCGGTTCGGCCGTTGGTCTTGTTGGTGCGGTGGAAGATGCGGTCCGCCCCGGCGATGTGGTGATGGTCAAAGGCTCCAACGCATCAAAGGTGAGCGCGGTGGCGCGCGCGCTTGTGGGGCGCGCAGAACAAAACAGTCGTATAACACAAGAAAGCGCCCATTAATGCTCTATCATCTGTTGACGCCTTATGCGGATCAATTTCAGCTGTTCAATGTCTTCCGCTATCTGACATTCCGCACCGGCGGCGCCATCATGACGGCGCTGATCATTTCATTTGTGTTCGGCCCTTCGCTGATCCGCTGGATGCGGCGCAAACAAGGCCGCGGTCAGCCGATCCGCGTTGACGGTCCGCAAAATCACATCATCGAAAAGGCCGGCACGCCAACCATGGGTGGGGTATTAATCCTCTTGTCATTGACGGTGGCGACCTTTCTGTGGGCGCGGCTCGACAATGTATATGTCTGGATCGTGATGGGCGTGACGCTGGCTTTTGGCGTTCTCGGCTTTATCGATGATTATCTGAAAGTCACAAAACAAAGCGCCGACGGCCTTGTCGGCAGTTTGAAGCTGCTGGTGCAGTTTGCCGTTGCTTTGCTGGCCGGTTATTTTTGCATGACAGCACTGGCGGGGGCGCCCGATGCGCCGGCAGGCATTGCCACTTCAGTTGGCGTTCCATTTTTTCCGGTGCGTTTATTTGAACATTGGTTCAATGCCCCCGGCGTGCCGCTCGGTATTTTTATCGTGCCATTCGCCGCCTTCGTGATTGTCGGCGCCTCCAACACCGTCAATCTCACCGATGGTCTTGATGGTCTGGCGACGGTGCCGGTGATGATTGCGGCGGCGACTTATGCGGCGATCGCCTATCTTGTCGGCAACGCAATTTATGCGGGCTATCTCGGCGTTCCGCTTGTCCCGGGCGCGGGCGAGCTTGCGGTGGTGTGCGGCGCGATTGTCGGCGCCGGGCTCGGGTTTTTGTGGTACAATGCGCCGCCGGCGGCAATCTTCATGGGTGATACCGGCTCGCTGGCGCTGGGCGGCGCCATTGGCTCGATTGCGGTTGCGACAAAACATGAAATCGTTCTGGCGATTGTCGGCGGTCTTTTTGTATTGGAAGGCTTGTCGGTGATGATCCAGATCGCATCATTTAAACTGACCGGCAAACGGGTCTTTCGCATGGCGCCCATACACCATCATTTCGAGCAGCTGGGCTGGAAGGAATCGACCATTGTCATCCGCTTCTGGATTGTCGCGGTGATTTTGGCGTTGATCGGCCTTGCCACGTTGAAATTGCGATAGGCCGCCAGATGATTTTGATCCCCGATGTAAAAAACCAGTCGATTGGCGTTTTCGGCCTCGGTGTTTCCGGCATTGCGACCTGCGAGGCGCTGGCGGCGTCGGGCGCGAAGGTATTTACATGGGATGAGAGCGCCCGGGCGCGCCAGAAAACGGCGGATACGGAGTATCGCGCCGAACACCCGAAGAAATGGCCGTGGAAAGAGATGGCCGCGGTGGTCGTCAGCCCCGGCGTGGCGCTCACCCATCCAAAGCCGCATCCGATTGTCCGCAAGGCGCGGCTTGAAAACATTCCAGTATTTGGCGACATTGAATATTTCGCCCGCGCCATCAACGCGCTGCCGGCTGAGGAACGCCCGCACATTATCGCGGTCACCGGATCGAATGGAAAATCCACCACCGTCGCACTGATCGGACATATCCTGCGCGAGGTTGGCAGGGAGGCCTATGTCGGCGGCAATATTGGCGAGGCGGCGTTGTCTTTGCCGGCGCCGGAAAAGAACTCGATTTATGTGCTGGAGCTGTCCTCGTTCCAGCTTGACCTCACCTTCAGCTTGCGCGCTGACACGGCTGTGTTTTTAAACCTGACGCCGGACCATATCGACCGTCACGGGACGGTTGAAGCGTACCTTGCGGCCAAGAAGCGAATTTTCCTTAATCAGACGAAAGATGATATTGCGGTTATCGGCGTTGATGATGATTACGGCCAAGTGATTTGCACGGCGATGATGGCCAATGGCGGCGCGTGTGTTGTGCCGATATCGGCGCGCGGAACGCTCGGGCGCGGCGCTTATGTGCTGGGCGGTGATCTGTTTTATAATTTTGACGGCAAGACAACCAAAGCCGGAAATCTGGTGCGGGCGCGGGGGTTGCGCGGTGCGCACAATCATCAAAATGCGGCCGCCGCGCTTGGCGTTTGTGTTTCGCTCGGGGTTCCGGCGGCGCTGGTGGTAAAGGCGGCGGAGCGGTTTACCGGCCTGGCGCATCGTATGGAAGAGGTCGCCCGGCTCGGCAAGGTTGTTTTCATCAACGATTCCAAAGCCACCAATGCTGACGCGGCGATGCGTGCGCTTGCGACCTTTGACGATATTTTCTGGATTGCCGGCGGCAAGGCGAAAGACGGCGGCGCGGTGGCCCTTAAAGGTAAGCTAGGGGCCGTGCGGCGCGCTTATTTTTACGGCGAGGCGGCGGCCTTGTTTAACAAACAGCTCGGCGAAGAGATCGATTGCCTGATCTTTTCCGATCTGGCGGAAGCGACAGCAGCGGCCTACATCGATGCGGCGGCAAGCGCGGCGCCGGCGCCCGCCATTGTGCTGTCGCCGGCTTGTGCGTCTTTCGATCAGTACAAAAATTTTATCGAGCGCGGCGCCGTGTTTCGCGCCCTCGTAAATGAGCTGGCGTCGGCCAATGGGGAGGCTGCATGAGACAAGCATCGCGCGCAGATGTTTCGGTATTAGGCCGATGGTGGTGGTCGGTCGATCATACTTTGCTAGCCGTGCTGGCGCCGATCATGTTGATCGGCATGATCGTCCTGATGGCGGCGGGACCGGCGGCGGCGGCGCGGCTTAACATCGCCAATGATTTTCATTTTCCAATCCGACAGTCGGTTTTCATGTTCCCGGCGATCGCGGCGATCTTTGGCGTATCGTTTTTGTCGCCATTACAGGCGCGCCGCCTTGGCGTTGTCGTATTTGTCGGCGGCCTCGTTCTGATGGCGGCGACATTGTTGTTTGCTGGCGCGGTCAACGGATCGGCGCGGTGGATTGACCTCGGCGTGACGACTTTGCAACCGTCGGAATTCGCCAAGCCCGGCTTCGTTATCGCTGCCGCGTGGATGCTGGCGGAGGGCGCGCGCAGCCCGCGCTTTCCGGGCGGCGCTATCGCCATGGGGCTATATGCAATCTTTGCGGCGCTGTTATTAATGCAGCCCGATTTCGGACAATGGGCGCTGGTGACGGCGGTGTGGGCGATAATGTTTTTTATCGCCGGCTGGAGCTGGTTGTGGATTGTGCTGTTGGCGGGCGCCGGCTCCGCCGCGCTCACTGCCGGCTATTTCCTCTCCGACCATGTCGCCAAACGGATTGACGGATTTATAAACCCCGACGCAACGGAGACCTATCAGGCCGACGCCGCCATCGACACTATCGTCAATGGCGGGCTGATCGGGCGCGGCGATGCGCTGCCGGTGAAAGGCGCGCTTCCTGATGCGCATACGGATTTTATTTTCGCCGCTGCGACAGAAGAATATGGCCTCGCCATCGGGATGTTGATTATCGTCCTGTTTGCGATATTTGTGGCGCGCGCTTTTGCAGTGGCCGCGACCCGGCGCGGGATATTTGCGCAGTGCGCGGTTTGCGGTCTGTCGGCGATGATCGGCTTTCAGGCGATCATTAATATTGGCGTTTCCTTGCGCGCGCTGCCGACCAAGGGCATGACGCTGCCGTTCTTTTCCTATGGCGGCTCGTCGCTGCTGGCGACCGGGCTTGCGGTCGGCCTTATCATTGCGTTGACGCGCACGCATCAGGGGATTTGGCGGCGCAAGGACATCATGCCGTGAGTGCGGACGATGATACCCGGCCGATTGTGCTCGCCGCTGGCGGCACTGGCGGGCACATGTTCCCGGCCGAGGCGCTGGCGCAGGAATTAAAGCGCCGAGGCAGGCGGCTGTTGCTAGTGACCGATGCGCGTGGCGCCCGCTATGCGGAAGGCTTTCCTGCCGATGAGACGTTCCTGATTTCCGCCGCCACGGTATCCGTTGGCGGGCTGGCGGCGAAAGGGCTGGCGGCGGCATCGGTTGCGCAAGGCATTTTCACTGCGCTTGGCAAGTTTCGAAAACTGAGGCCCGCCGCGGCCATCGGTTTTGGCGGTTACCCGTCCTTTCCGGCGATGAAGGCGGCGTCGCTGTCCGGCATTGCTTATGGCGTACACGAACAAAACGGTGTTCTCGGGCGCGCCAACCGTATGCTGGTCAAAGGCGCGGCGTTTGTCGCGCATGCGTTTCCGGTGCTGGAAAAGCTGCCCGCCGGCATTCACGCAGTTGAAGTTGGCAATCCGGTGCGCGACGCCGTGACGGCGCTGGGCGATGCAGCCTTTTCGCCGATCAATGACGGCGACATCAACCTGTTGATTTTCGGCGGCAGTCAGGGCGCCAGTATTTTCTCCACCACGCCGGTCAAGGCGATGGCCGGTCTGCCGGAGGGTATGCGCCGGCGCCTCGTGGTGGTGCACCAGGCGCGCGAGGACGATATTGAGCAAGTCAAAGCCGGCTATGCGGCGGCGGGCGTGCGTGCGGAAATCGCGCCGTTTTTTGCAGGCCTGCCCGCCCGCATGGCGGCGGCGCATTTGATCATCTCGCGCGCCGGCGCCTCAACCGTGACCGAGCTTTCAGCCATCGGGCGCGGCGCTATCCTCGTGCCTCTGGCGATTGCCATGGACGACCACCAGAGTGGTAATGCCGGGGTTCTGGCGCGTGACCTTTCCGGGGCAAGCGCCGCCATTGTGTTGCCGGAAAGCGGGTTTAATGAAATCTCTTTAAGAGAGGCGCTGGAAGGCTTGTTGGCTGAGCCGGCGCGGTTGCAATTGATGGCCAAAGCGGCAAAAGGCAGGGTGCGGTCCGGCGCGGCGGCGGCGCTTGCCGATCTGGTTGAAGGCTTATACCAAAGTGCAAAATGAGATTTTCATTTTGCACTTTGGCAAGGCCGACTGGCCGCCGCGCCTTATGGCGCGAAAGCCTGCGTGGCGCTTGAACGCACAGGCGGTCATCCTTTATGACCGTTGATATATGTGAAAGCCACCCGATGAGACGAAGTGGGGCGGCGTGAGAGTATTATGACGAAGACGGATAAATTTTCAAAACTCGACCCGCCAAAGATTAAAATCCGGCTGCCTTTTGGCGTTGGCGTCGTGCATTTTGTCGGCATTGGCGGCATCGGCATGAGCGGCATTGCCGAAGTGATGCACAATCTCGGCTATGAGGTGCGCGGCAGCGATGTCGCCGACAGCGCCAATGTGCAGCGCTTGCGCGAAAAAGGCGTCAAGATTGAGATCGGCCATTCGCCGGACCATGTAAAGGGCGCTGAAGCCGTCGTCATTTCAACGGCTATTCGCCGCGACAACCCGGAAGCGGCTGCTGCGCGCGCGCGTCATATTCCGGTGGTGCGCCGTGCTGACATGCTGGCTGAATTGATGCGCCTTAAATGGACCGTCTCGGTCGCCGGCACCCATGGCAAAACCACGACCACAAGCATGATCGCCGCGCTGCTGGACGAAGCCAGGCTTGATCCGACGGTGATCAATGGCGGCATCATCAACGCCTATGGCGCCAACGCCCGCCTTGGCGAGGGCGACTGGATGATTGTTGAGGCCGACGAATCCGACGGGACATTCATCCGCCTGCCGACGACCATCGCCGTCGTCACCAATATCGACCCGGAACATCTCGACCATTGGGGCGGGTTTGAAAATCTCCGTGATGCGTTCGACACTTTTATCGAGAACACGCCGTTTTACGGATTTGGCGTCGTCTGCCTCGATCATCCGGAAGTCCAGGCGCTGGTCGGGCGCGTCACCGACCGCCGGTTGATCACCTATGGCGCGAACCCGCAAGCCGATGTGCGCGCGGAGAATATCAGTTTCACACAAGCCGCCTCGGTCTACGATATTGTTTTCCGCGAGCGCGGCAAGGAAGTAGGCCGGATTGAGCAAGTGATCTTGCCCATGCTCGGCGCCCATAATGTTTTAAACTCTCTCCCGGCGGCGATCATCGCCAAGCGCCTCGGCGCCAGCGACGCCGTCATCAAATCGGGTTTTGCAGGTTTTGCCGGCGTCAAGCGGCGCTTTACTCATGCAGGCGAATGGAACGGCGTTAAAATTATCGACGATTACGGCCACCATCCGGTGGAAATCGCCGCTGTGTTGCGCGCCGCGCGCGAGGTCGCAAGCGGCAAGGTGATCGCCGTCGTCCAACCGCATCGCTATTCGCGGCTGCATGATCTCTTTGATGACTACTGCGGTTGTCTTAATGAGGCGGATATTGCTCTGATTACGGATGTTTACGCCGCCGGTGAGGCGCCAATTGAAGGTGTTGACTGCGACGCGCTGGTCGCCGGGCTAAAATCCCACGGTCACCGCGACGCGCGCGCGCTGGCAGGGTTTAACGACTTGCCGAAGCTTATCGCCGAGATTGCCGAACCGGGCGACTATGTCATCTGCCTTGGCGCCGGGGATATTACCAAGCACGCCAATGCGCTGGCGGATGATTTGGCGAAGTTGGATGCGTAGATTGGTCTTCCGGCTACATATCACCCCCCTCATCCTGAGGTGCTTTTGCAAAGCAAAAGCCTCGAAGGATAGCGGCAGGCGCTGCGCTTGTGTCGGATCCTTCGAGGCTCGGCCTCATTCTTTTTGCACGCCTTCGCGTGCGGGAGGCCGAGCACCTCAGGATGAGGGGTGTGATGGTTGAAAGGCGCATCACATCCTCCGACCTCCCTCCTGTCCGCGGCAAATATGTTGAGAACGCCGACATGTCTGCGCTTACCTGGTTGCGGGTTGGCGGGGCGGCGGATGTTTTGTTCTCGCCGGCTGATGAAGATGACCTCGCAGATTTTTTAAAAAATATCGATACGGATATTCCGGTCTATCCGGTCGGTGTTGGCTCTAACCTTCTGGTGCGTGATGGCGGCTTGCGCGGTGTGGTTGTCCGCCTTGGCGCGGCGTTCGGGAAGATTGAAACTGACGGCGTGCGGGTGCGTGCGGGCGCCGGCGCGCTCGATGCGCAGGTTGCAAAACGCGCTGGCGCGGCGGGGATTGCCGGGCTTGAATTTTATCGCGGCGTTCCGGGAACCATTGGCGGTGCGCTGGCGATGAATGCCGGCGCTTATGGCGGCGAGACCAAGGACATTCTGGTTGAGGCGACCGCTTATGACCGAACGGGCGTGCGTCATGTGCTGACCGCCGACGATATGAAGTTTTCCTATCGCCATTGCGGCGCCGGCGATGGTTTGATTTTTACCAGTGCGCTGTTCGAGGGCCACACTGATGATCCCACCGCCATCGAGGCGCGCATGGCCGAGATTATGACGCGGCGCGAGGCGACCCAGCCGATCCGCGAACGCACCGGCGGCTCGACTTTCGCCAATCCCGACCTCAGCCTTTCGGGCGGGCGCAAATCATGGCAACTCATCGATCAAATAGGCGGGCGTGGCCGCATAGTCGGCGATGCGCAAGTCTCGGAGCAACACTGCAATTTTATGATCAATCGCGGGAAGGCGACGGCGGCAGATTTAGAAGCTTTAATAGAGTCGCTGCGCAAGGATGTTTTAACGGAAACGGGCGTTGAGTTGCGGTGGGAAATTAGAAGGATTGGGGACTAGGTTTTAGGGATTTGGGATTAGGAAAAAGAGTGCGTAATGTCTGGTATAAAGTCTTATCGCGATCTGATGGTCTGGCAGCGGTCTATGGAGCTTGCGCAAGCGATTTACGTGTTAGTAAAAAAGTTTCCCAAGGCGGAAGAATATCGGCTGACATCGCAAATGATCCGCGCCGCCATCTCGATACCGGCGAATATCGCGGAAGGAAACACAAGGGCGACCAAAAAAGACTATGCGCGATTTGTCAGTATCGCCCGCGGCTCAACCGCCGAACTTTCAACATTCTTGATGCTAGCCATGCGGATCGAATTGGCGCCAAAGCAGGAGATTGGCCCGGACTTAGAAAGCTGCGAGGAAGTCGGTCGCATGCTAACTGGACTTCACCGCAGCCTGACATGAAATCACTAATCCCCAATCCCTATTCCCTAATCCCCCTCAGGAATTTTGAACTGCTATGAGTAAATCTTTCCAACGCATCGCTGTCCTCAAGGGCGGCTGGTCTCCCGAGCGGGAAGTGTCTCTTAACTCCGGCGCAGCGGCCGCGGCTGCGCTCACTGAGGCCGGTTACGAGGCGGTTGAGATCGATGTCGGGCGCGATCTTGCGGCGCGGCTGCACGAGGTGAAACCTGACGCTGTCTTTAACGCGCTGCATGGTCAATGGGGCGAGGATGGTTGCGTTCAGGGGCTGCTTGAGGTGCTCGGTCTTCCTTACACTCATTCCGGCGTGCTCGCCTCGGCCCTGGCGATGGACAAGCAGCGCGCCAAGGCGGTGTTTGAAAATAGCGGCATCCCATCACCGCCGGGTCGCATCGTTACCCGCGCGGAGGCGGCGGGCGGTCATGTGATAGCGCCGCCTTATGTGATTAAGCCGAACGCGCAAGGCTCTTCGGTCGGCGTCTATATTGTCCGCGCCGGCGATAATCGTCCGCCTGCGGAGCTGACATCCAAAGAATGGACGCTTGGCGAAGACGTGCTGGTCGAAAAATTTATTCCCGGCCGCGAATTGACCGTCGCGGTGCTGGGCGACCGCGCGCTTTGCGTTACGGAAATTACAACCTCGCTGATATTTTATGACTATGAAGCCAAATATGCTGATGGCGGCTCGAAACATGTATTGCCAGCCGACCTTCCCGATGCGGTCACGACACGCTGCCTTGAGCTTGCCTTGCGGGCGCATCAATCGCTGGGTTGCCGGGGACTGTCGCGTGCTGACTTCCGCTATGATGAGAGCGCCGATGGCGAGCAGCTGTTCTGCCTTGAGGTCAATACCCAGCCCGGCCTCACCGCAACCTCGCTGGCGCCGGAGCAGGCGGCGACGCAGGGCATTTCGTTTCCCGAACTCTGCGCCTGGATGACGGAGGACGCCTCATGCCCAAGGTAAAGAAAAAACCCGCGCGCCCGCGCAAGAAAAAAGCAACAAAAACCAGAGCCAAAGCCAAGGCCAAGGCAAGCCTGGCGTCGCGGGCTTATGAGCGGGCCGGCGATCTCCTCTCGCGCTACACCATTGCCGCCGCGGCCGGGCTGACGGTTGTCGGGTTGATCGGCGCATTGATGTTGTGGTCCGGCGGTTATGTCGGTTTGATGGGCGAGCGCATTGGCGGCCAGGTTGACCGCGCCGCTATCGCTGCCGGGTTTGAAGTGCGTCGCATCACCGCCAAGGGTTTTGAAAACGCCAATGAAGCGGAAATTTTAACCGCGCTCGGCCCGGTGATCGGCTCGTCGATTTTGCAGTTCGACCCTTATGCGGCGCGCGCGCGCGTTGAAGAATTGGGCTGGGTGCGTACAGCGGCGGTGTCGCGTCTGTGGCCGGATACGGTCCATGTCTCGGTACGTGAGCGCGAGGCGGCAGCGGTCTGGCAACTGGCCGGCGCGATGCATCTGATTGATGAGGACGGCGCGGTTATTCGCCAGGTTGACGCTTATGAATATTCAAACCTGCCGTTGATTGTCGGCGCCGGCGCGCCGGCCTCTGCGGCGGGGATGTTGCGGGCCTTGCGCGGCGAGGCGGTGTTATGGGGACGCGCGGCGGCGTTGATCCGCGTTGGCGACCGGCGATGGAATGTGCGGTTGAAATCCGGCGCTGATATTAAATTTCCCGAAGCCGGTTATGAGGCGGCGGTGCGCGATTTGGCGGTGCTGCAAAACGCCTACGGATTGCTTGACCTGTCGCTCGACTACATCGACCTGCGCGATCCGGATCGTCTGGTCTATCGCGAAAATGACGCCGCTGAGCGAGCCTTGCCGGGGGAAGATCCGCTTTAACCAATCGCAGACTTGAAGAAAGACCTATAGCACCCATGGCACACCGTCGCCGTAAAGATCACTACACCATTGCCGCGCTCGATATCGGCGCGTCAAAAATCGCCTGCTTCATCGCCCGCGTCACGCATGAGCCGGACGTGCCGCCGCAAGCGGAGATCATCGGCGTTGGCTGTCATGGCGCGCCCGTCAAACAGCGTGACGCTGCTTGTCCGGAACAGCTTGAGACGAATATCCGCAAAGCCGTCGCCGCCGCTGAACGCATGGCGAATATACGCATCGACCGGGTTCTGGTGGCGGTTCCTGGCAAGGCGCTGCACACGCGGCGCATCGGCGTCGATCTCGATATTGCCGACGGCGTGGTGACCCAGGAAGATATTGAAGACTGCCTGCATGAAGGCGCCCGCCTCACAGCACCGCCGGAATGCAGAGCGCTGCATGCGGTCGCGACATCATATCGGCTCGATGGCGAGGAAATTTTCAACCATCCCGTCGGGCTTAACGGCGCGACGTTGTCAACGGAAATGCTCGGCGTCGCCGCGCCGCAGACCACGCTTGATAATCTTTCAACCCTGGTTGAGCGTTGCAGCCTGGCGCCGGACGAGTTTGTCGCCGGGCCGGCTGCGGCTGCGGAAGCCACTCTGATAGAAGACGAAAAAGATCTCGGCGTTATCCTGATTGATATTGGCGGCCAGTCGACTGGCTATGCGGTCTATGACAATGGCGCGCTGGTTGATTGCGGCGGCGTCGGCGTTGGCGGCGGTCACATCACCAAAGACATCGCGCAGATATTTAATACGCCCATGGCTCAGGCCGAGCGCATCAAAACTTTGTATGGTGCAGCGCTGATCGGTCCCGGCGATGAACACCGCCTGGTTGATTTCCCGCAGCTCGGACCTGGCAGCGATCATGCGCGCGCCTCTCGCGCCGATCTTTGCGAAGTGATTATTCCGCGTATGGAAGAAATTTTCGAGCTGGTGCTGGCGCGCCAGTCCAGCGACCCGTTGCACCGCAGCGGTCTGCGCCGCGCCGTCGTCACCGGCGGCGGCAGCCTGCTGGTCGGCGCGCGCGAGATCGCCGAAAAAGTCCTGTCGATGAAAACCCGTCTCGGGCGCCCCATCGCTATTCCGGGCGCGCCGGATGCAGCCGCCGCACCCGGCTTTGCGGTCTGCGCCGGCGTTATTCAAACGTACATAAATTCTGCCGGCGGCGACCAGTTTGCGCTTGGCGTCGCGCGCCAATCACCTCATGGATTATCCCAAGCAGCATTTTTTGGCGGCGTTGAAGCGTGGCTCCGTCAAAAATTTTAGGCGTCGTTAATAAGACGTTAATCATTTGGTAAGGGTTCTGAACGAATCTTTAACGATGGGGTAACCATGAGGGCGGGCCTCAAAACCATGTTCTAAACCGGAGCAGCCGATGCCGTTAAATTTAAGCGTGCCTGAACTTACAGAGTTAAAACCCCGGATTTCAGTGATTGGCGTCGGCGGCGCTGGCGGCAATGCGGTCAATAATATGATCGAAAGCCAGCTTGAGGGCGTCGAATTTGTGGTCGCCAACACCGATGCGCAAGCCGTCGGCCTGACCAAAGCGGAAAAGAAAATTCAGCTTGGCGTGAAGACAACGCAAGGGCTGGGGGCGGGCTCGGTTCCTGATATTGGCCGCGCGGCGGCGGAGGAATCCCTCGACGAAATCCTTGAGCATGTCGGCAATGCACACATGATTTTTGTGACCGCCGGTATGGGCGGCGGCACCGGCACCGGCGCGGCCCCGGTCATCGCCAAGGCGGCCAAAGAACGCGATATCCTCACCGTTGGCGTCGTCACCAAGCCGTTTCACTTTGAAGGCGCGCGGCGCATGCGCATCGCCAATGCCGGCATTGAAGAGCTGCACAAGCATGTCGACACGCTGCTGATTATTCCCAACCAGAATTTATTTTCCATCGCCAATGAACGCACTACCTTTCACGAAGCTTTTGCGATGGCCGACCAGGTGCTGCATTCCGGCGTACGCGGCATTACCGATCTGATGGTGATGCCCGGCCTCATCAATCTCGACTTTGCCGATGTCCGCACCGTGATGAGCGAGATGGGCAAGGCGATGATGGGCACTGGCGAGGCGGAAGGCGATAAACGCGCAATCCAGGCCGCGGAAGCGGCGATCTCGAACCCGCTGCTTGACGAGCAGTCGATGAAGGGTGCGCGCGGCGTGTTGATTAACATCACCGGCTCGATGGATATGACGCTGTTTGAAGTTGATGAAGCGGCCAACCGCATCCGCGCGGAAGTTGACGCTGACGCCAATATCATTGTCGGCTCGACCTTCAATCAGGACCTTGAAGGGCGGGTGCGCGTCTCGGTGGTCGCCACGGGCATTGATGTTGAAGAGAACGAAAATCGCCCGCAGGTGAAAATCAATACCGGCGCCATCGCCAAACCATGGCGCGAGCCGCTGGTTGTAAGCTCAGCCCAGGCTGCTGCGCCAGCGGCGAGCGGGGCGCGGTCGCCGGTTTTGACCAGCCGGCCTGTTGTCCAGCAACCGGTCGCCCAACACCCGACAGCGCGCCAGCCCGCAGCTATGCCCGCTCAGCAGCCAATTGTCGGCGCGCCGCAAGCCAATCCGGTGGGCGATGTCCATGAGCGCATCCGGCGGATGCTGATTGAGGGCTCGCCGGCCAGCGGATCGCCGCTATTGCGCTCCTCCGGGCCTTCGGTTCCGGTCCCGCAGCGCAGCGGCCAACAGCCGCCAGCAGAGTCAAGGCGGGTATTGCGTTCCGCGCAACAAGCCAAACCGGCGGCAAATCCGTTCCGAGGCGCGCAACAGCTGGGCAAGCATTCGCTGGAGATCGCCGTTGATATGTTCAAGTCGCTTGGCGGCGGCGTCCATGACGAACGCCGTGATGCGCCGCCGCCGCGAGCGCCGGAAGCGGCAAAACCAGCCTCACGCGTGCGCGGCGACCTGTTCGACGATCAGGAAGACGCCGATCTGGAAATTCCGTCATTCCTCAGAAAGAAAAAGTCCGGCTAGAGCTTTTTCCAACCAAGCGGATACGGGTTTGGGCGTAGGAAATGCGCCCATATTAGAGTCCAAAGCCAACAACCCGATCCTGTTGATCGGGTTGCGTTGGGTTTTGTCACCCAAGCGTACGCCTAAGCATTTGTTTTCATTGCTGTGAAACACAGTGAAATAAAGCTTGACCACATTCCTTCATGCAAGTTTACCAAATCGATGTAGTAGGGAGATAGTCGAGAGTGAAATTCTTTCATTCTAGAGCAAATCCGAGTTAAATTGAATCGTGGCTTTGCTCTAGATTCTTTGTTTGCCGCATTTCTATCGGATAACCGCGTCACACTTAATCCGGAAATGCTCTAAGTGAAGCGAGTAACGCCAATATGGGGGCAGCGACGCAAACCACCGTCAAGGTACAAACCACCGTCAATGGTAAGGCCCATTTTGCAGGCGTTGGGCTGCATACTGGCAGCCGATGCCGGATTTCTATCCTTCCGGCCCCGGCCGGCTCGGGCATTGTCTTCCGGCGCTGCGATATTGACCCTGGCGGGGTGGATAATCGGCTTTCCTCGCTCATCCATGCAACGCCAGAAAATGTCGTCGGGTCCGATCACGGCACCAGGTTGGCCAACGGCTATGGCGCGTCGGTGTCGACCGTTGAACATTTAATGGCGGCGTTCGCATTATTGTCGCTCGACAACGTCATTATTGACGTTGACGGCCCTGAAATCCCGATTTTTGACGGCAGCGCGGCCCATCTGGTTGCCGGTCTGAAACGGGCGGGCGCCAAAACTCAAGACGCCGAGCGGCTTCCGATTGTGATCGACGAGCCAATCCGTGTTGCCGATGGCGACCGGCTGATTGAATTTACGCCGAGCCAGCGAGGCGTCATCGACATCGATATTGATTTTGGTGATTGCCTGATCGGCCGCCAGTCTTTGTCCATCGACCCCTCCAGCCCGGCTGACCGCGACCGCCTGGCGATATCGCGCACTTTTTGCCGGCTTTATGAGGTTGATGGATTGCGGCGCGCGGGCCTTATTCGCGGCGGCTCGCTTGAAAATTCGCTGGTTGTGGACGGCCATGACCTGTTGAACGACCAGGCTTTGCGCGACCCGCACGAATTTGCCCTTCACAAGGGGCTCGACCTTATTGGCGATCTCTATCTTCTGGGCCGGCCAATCTGCGGCGCTATTCGCGCTGTCAAACCCGGCCATGACCTGAATGTTCGGGCCACCCTTGCACTCGCCCGCAGCATCAGCGCCGACGCCCAAGAGGCGAGGCCGCTGGCCGCGACGGCCTAGAGCAAATCCGAGTTAAATTGAATCATGGATTTGCTCCAGATTCTTTGTTTGCCGCATTTCTATCGGATAACCGCGTCACACTTATCCGGAAATGCTCTAGTTTTCTACACCCCCGAGACCGGTTTGACGCCCTGAGCGCCCCGCATTAGAAAGATAGCGCGGGGCAGGTTCACATAAGGCGTTATTGATCGTGGTTATTCGTTTTGCGTTTCTCTTCAAATTGTTAGGCGTTATGGCCGTTTGCGGCGCGGTCAGCGCTTGCGGCGGCGGCAAAAAAGAAAAATTCGCTTATGTCGAGCGGCCGGTCGAGCAGCTCTACGCCAACGCCAAACGCCAGCTTGAAAAGAGGCGCTATGATACGGCAATTGCTTTTTTTGAAGAAGTAGAGCGCCAGCACCCTTATTCATCATGGGCGCGGCGGTCGATGTTGATGAAGGCCTTTGCCTATTATCAGGGCAATGACTATGAAGAAGCGATTACCGCTCTCGATCAGTTTATTTCGCTGCACCCGGGCAATAAGGATGCAGCCTACGCCTATTATCTGAAAGCGATGTGCTTTTATGAGCGCATCCGCGATGTCGGGCGCGATCAGGAATTTACCAATAACGCCGTTGCATCATTGACCGACGTGATCCGCCGCTATCCGGCTTCAGAATATGCGCGTGATGCGCGGCTTAAGCTGGACCTCACCTATGACCACCTTGCCGGTAAGGAAATGTATGTCGGCCGATTTTATTTAAGACAGAACAAGCACATTGCGGCGATCAACCGATTTAAGACCGTGATTGAGAAATATCAGACCACGAACCATGCGGCCGAAGCGCTGCACCGGCTGGTTGAGGCTTATCTTGAGCTCGGCATCATCGACGAAGCACGCTCCGCAGCGGCGGTGCTGGGCTATAATTATCCCGGCAGTCGCTGGTATGAAGATACCTATAAGTTGTTTGCCAAACGCGATATCTTGATCGCTGATGTGCGCAAAGACAGGCGCGTGGCCGAAGTTGAGGCGGAAGCGGAGGAAGATCCGAACAAGGTGTTGCAGGAACGGGAACGGGATCGGGAGACGGCCGACGGCGTTGATCTGGTAACGGCTCGCGATCTTGATGAGCTGGCGCCGCCCAGCGACAATCTTGGCGGCGATGTCGGCCCGCCAGTGTTTGAACCCGGCAATCTTTAGCTTCCGGCCCTTGTGCAAAGGCCCTGGAGCCCTGGCTTCCGGCATGGCTCGAACTGCGGTAAGAGGGCCATGATGCGCAACGATACGGGCCGTTCATGCTGACCGCTCTTACTATTCGCGATTTTATCTTGATCGACCGGGCGCAGCTGACGCTGACCCACGGGCTTGCGGCGCTCACTGGCGAGACCGGGGCCGGCAAATCTATCCTGCTGGATGCGCTGGGGCTGGCGATTGGCGGGCGCGCGACACGCGGCGGCGTGCGCCAGGGGGCGGCTCAAGGCGTGGTCGCGGCGACGTTTGAGGTGGATGGCGACCACCCGGTCTGGCGGTTGCTGGAAGAAAACGGTCTTGCGGGTGAAGATGAGGCCAGCGAAGACGGGGCCAGCGAAGACGGGGCCGGCGAAGACGGTCAGATCATTCTGCGCCGGGTTCAAAGCGCCGATGGCCGCAGCCGCGGCTTTGTCAACGATCAGCCGGTCTCGATCAGTATGCTGCGCGACGTTGGCGAGGCGCTGTTGGAAATCCATGGCCAGCATGATGGGCGCGGATTTTTATCAGCATCGGCCCATCGCGGCATGCTTGATGAGTTTGGCGGGTTGCAGAAAAAAGCCACGAAAGTGACACGCCTGTGGCGGACCTGGCGCGAGGCGCAATCCGCGCTTGAAGAGCGTCGCCGCGAACAGGACGCCGCGGCGCGCGAAGCGGAATATCTGCGGCATGTTTTTGATATCTTGCAAAAACTGGCCCCGAAGCCGGGCGAAGAGACTGCGCTTGCCGAGCGTCGCGCGGTGTTAATGGCGGCGGAGAAAGTTTCCGAACAGTTGCGCGCGAGTGCGGCGGCTATCGATGACGGTCGGGTGGAGCACAATCTGGCGGCCGGCCTCGGCCACGTTGAGCGCGCCACGGCGCTGTTGCCGGAAGCGCAATCGCTGAAAGAGGCGTCTGCGCGTTTTACCGCAGCACTGAGTGAGGCGGCCGATGGGTGCGCAGCGATTGATCGCGCAATTTCAGAATTTGGGGCCGACCCGGATGAGGTTGACCGCACCGAGGAGCGATTGTTTGAACTGCGCGGCGAGGCGCGCAAGCACGGCGTCGCACCGGACGCGCTTTGCGAATTTCTGCAAAAAATTACCAAGGCGCTCGACGATGTCGAAGCCGGGACGGCGGCGTTTGCCGATTTGGAACGCGCGGCTGCGGCGGCGAAATCGGAATTTGCGGGCGCTGCAACGGCGCTGTCAAAGGACCGCATCAAGGCCGCGAAAAAGCTTGATGGCGCTGTCGCCAAAGAACTTGCGCCGTTAAAGCTTGGCAAGGCGCATTTTGAAACGCAGGTAACTTGCGATCCCGACAATCCGACATCGGATGGTTATGATCGGGCCGAGTTTATGGTGACGACCAATCCGGGCGCGCCGGCGGGACCGTTAAAGACCATTGCTTCGGGCGGCGAGCTGTCGCGGTTTGTGCTGGCGATGAAGGCGGCGCTGGCGGCGAAAGAAAACCGCACCGTCATCATCTTCGATGAGGTTGACGCCGGCGTTGGCGGCGCGGTCGCCGATGCGGTGGGCGAGCGGTTGGCGCGACTGGCGCAAGATGCGCAAGTTTTGGTGGTGACCCACTCACCCCAAGTCGCCGCGCGCGCACAAAGCCATTGGCGCATTGAAAAGAGCCAGACCAAAAACCGGACAACCACCTCCGTGACGTTGCTGGACGCCGATGATCGCGTCGAGGAAATCGCGCGTATGCTGTCCGGCGCGAAAGTCACCAACGAGGCCCGCGCCGCCGCACGGCAATTGCTTGGCGGGGCGATGAAAAAATCAACCGCCAAAAAGTCGGCGCGTAAAAAGCTGGCAAAAGCCAGCTAAGGCGAATACCACCACGCCATGAACAAATACGCTTCCAATCTCGACGCCATCCCCGTCGGCAAGCTGGCGCCCGACGAAGCGGCGGCGGAGCTTGCGCGGCTTGCGGCGGCGATTGCCGGGGCGGACGCCGCCTATTACAATGATGACGCGCCGAACATCACCGATGCGCAATATGATGCACTGCGCCGGCGCAATCTTCTGATTGAGAAGCGGTTTCCTAAATTAAAACGCGCGGATTCGCCGTCCGATAAGGTCGGCGCATCCCCCTCGGCGGGATTTGAAAAGGCAAAGCACGCCGTCGCGATGTTGTCGCTCGACAACGCTTTCGATGATGAGGACGTTGCAGAATTCGACAAGCGCGTGCGCAAGTTTTTAGGCCTGGCGGATGACAGTGAGCTTGCCTTTACGGCCGAGCCGAAAATCGACGGGCTGTCGCTTAGCCTGCGCTATGAAAAAGGCGTCCTGGTTCTCGCCGCAACGCGCGGCGACGGCGAGACCGGCGAGAACGTCACCAGCAATGCGTTGACCATCGCCGATATACCGGAACGCTTGCAGGCCGCGCCCGATATTTTAGAGGTGCGCGGCGAAGTTTATATGTCGCACGACGATTTTGAGGCGTTGAACCAGCGGCTCACTCGCGAGGCGGCGGACAAAACGCCCGACCTGTTCGCCAATCCGCGCAACGCGGCGGCCGGCTCCTTGCGCCAGCTTGATGCGGCGATCACCGCGTCGCGGCCTTTGCATTTTTTCGCCTATGCCTGGGGCGAGGTCAGCGAGGCATTGGCCGAGACGCAATGGGAGGCGATGCAACGTTTCAAAAAGCTCGGCTTTAAAATCAACCCACTGACCAAGCGCTGCAAAGATGTCGCCGAGATGCTGGCGCATTACGCCAGGATTGAACGCCAACGCGCTGTGCTCGGCTATGACATTGACGGCGTTGTCTACAAAGTCGACCGGCTCGATTATCAGGCCCGGCTCGGTTTCGTATCGCGCCATCCGCGCTGGGCGATTGCGCATAAGTTTCCGGCGGAAAAAGCCACGACGGTGCTGGAAGATATCGAGATACAAGTCGGCCGGACCGGAAAATTAACGCCGGTCGCACGGCTCAAACCGGTGACGGTCGGCGGCGTGGTTGTCGCCAATGCGACGCTGCATAACGCTGACGAAATCGAGCGTAAGGACATCCGCAAAGGCGATTGGGTCGTCATTCAGCGCGCCGGCGACGTCATTCCGCAAGTGGTGGAAGTCATAAAGTCCAAACGCAAAAAAGGCGCGCGGAAGTTTAAGTTTCCGGACCGTTGCCCGGTCTGCGGCAGCCATGCGGTGAACGAGGTTAACCCGCTGACCGGTAAAACCGATGTTGACCGGCGCTGCACTGGCGGGCTGGTCTGTCCGGCTCAAGCGGTAGAGCGCTTGAAACATTTCGTCTCGCGCCGCGCGTTCGATATTGAAGGCCTTGGCGAGAAACAGATTACTTCATTCTTTGAGCAGGAAATCATTAAAGAGCCCGCCGATATTTTTACCCTCCGGCAACGCCAGGAGACTGGAGATATTAATCTTTACACCTATAAAAATAAAAGCGACGGCGATATCTATCTGGACAAAGAGGGCAAGCCGGTCGCGACCAATAAAAAATCGATTGAAAATCTGTTTGACGGTATCGACGCAAAACGAGAAATCTCATCAGCGCGGTTTATCAATGCGCTCGGCATTCGTCATGTGGGCGAGACCAATGCGCGGCTGTTCGCCAGCCATTATGGCAATGTCGCGGCATTTTATGAGGCGGCGGTGAAGGCGCGCGATACGGAAATCGAGGCCTATCAGGACATGTTGTCGATAGACGGGATCGGCGCGCTGGTGGCGCAAGGAGTGATTGATTTTTTCGCTGAAGCCCACAATCGCGACGCCGTCGATCGGTTGCTGGCGGAAGTAACGCCGCTAGTTGCGCAAGCTGCGAACACGCAAAGCCCGGTCGCTGGCAAAACCGTCGTCTTCACTGGCGCGCTGGAGACCATGACCCGCGATGAAGCCAAGGCGCGTGCGCAAAGTCTCGGCGCGAAAGTTTCTGGCTCGGTGTCGGCCAAAACCGATTACCTGATCGCCGGTTCCGGCGCGGGCTCCAAGTTGAAAAAAGCTGAAGGCTTGGGTGTGGAAGTTCTGACCGAAGAACAATGGGCGATCCTTGTGGGCTGACGGCTGACAAATTCAAAAACACCACTCACTTTTTATGCTAAGAATCTAATAATAATTGGCACAATCAACCTCGGCGCGCTGCCCTGAAAACCGCCCGCGCTCTTTTTCCCGAGTCTCATTTCCGGCCATTGCCACACCCGGCATCGGTGGATTACATGCTCCCAAACAGCGCACTGACTCTTCTAGAAGAATACGAAAAAACAAGGGTTTCGCGCGGCGATGCGCGAACTCCAGCCCAGCCGGAGATGCCAATGAGCCCCAGCAAACCAAACAGCGGAGACAAAGCGTTATCTCTCTATGTGCCGGAACCTGAGTTCCGCCCCGGCGACACGCCGGATTTCTCCGATGTTCCTATCCCCAAAGCCGGCGTTGCGCCGCGCCCGGACATCGACGTTGAAGCTGGCGATATTCGCGATCTCGCTTACACCATCATTCGCGTCTTAAACCGCGACGGCAAAGCGGTGGGCCCGTGGGCGGGATTGTTGAACGACGACCAGCTGAAAGTCGGGCTTGAGGATATGTTGCTCGTGCGCGCCTTCGATGCGCGTATGTTGATGGCGCAGCGTCAGGGCAAGACCAGTTTTTATATGCAAGCGCTGGGCGAGGAGGCGATTGCCTGCGCGTTTCAAAAGACGTTGCAGCCTGGCGATATGAATTTTCCAACCTATCGCCAGCAGGGGCTTCTTCTGTCTACGGACTATCCGGTTGTCGATATGATGAACCAGATATACTCAAACGCCGCCGACCCGTTATTGGGACGACAGCTGCCGATTATGTATACCTCGAAAGAAAACGGTTTTTTTACCGTCTCCGGCAATCTTGCGACGCAATTCATCCAAGGCGTCGGCTGGGCGATGGCCTCGGCGATCAAAGGCGATACCAAGATTGCCTCAAGCTGGATCGGCGACGGCTCGACGGCGGAATCAGACTTTCACTCAGCGCTGGTCTTCGCCTCGACCTACCGTGCGCCGGTGGTGTTGAACATCGTCAACAATCAATGGGCGATTTCGACGTTTCAGGGGATTGCCCGCGGCAAGGCCGCGACCTTCGCCTCGCGCGGGTTAGGGTTCGGCATTCCTGCACTGCGCGTTGATGGCAATGACTATCTCGCTGTTTACGCGGTCTCCAAATGGGCGGTGGACCGCGCCAGAGCCGGGTATGGCCCGACGCTGATCGAGCATGTCACCTACCGCGTCGGCGGTCACTCAACCTCGGACGACCCATCCGCCTACAGACCAAAAGAAGAATCCAGCGCCTGGCCTCTCGGCGATCCTATAGAGCGGTTAAAAAACCACCTCATCGCCAATGGCGTGTGGTCTCAGGCGCAACATGTTCAGGCGCGCGAGCGCATTGAGATGGATATCGCCGAAGCGCAAAAGCTCGCCGAAAAGAATGGCACGCTCCATGACGGGCCGCATTCAACGCCGGCGTCAATGTTTGACGATGTCTATAAGGAAATGCCGCTGCATCTGCGCCGGCAACGCCAGGAAGCGGGGGTCTGACCATGGCGCGCATGACCATGATACAGGCGATACGCAGCGCCATGGAAAACGCTATGGAGCGCGACGACAATGTTGTCGTCTTCGGCGAGGATGTCGGATTTTTTGGCGGCGTCTTCCGGTGCACCCAAGGCCTGCAGGAAAAGTTCGGACCCCAGCGCTGTTTCGACAGTCCGATCAATGAAAGCGGCATCATTGGCGCGGCCGTCGGGATGGCGGCTTATGGGCTTCGACCTTGCGTCGAAATTCAGTTTGCGGACTATGTCTATCCTGGCTATGACCAGATAGCCTCGGAAGCCTCGCGCATTCGCTATCGCTCCAAGAATGATTTCACCGTGCCGATGGTGGTGCGAATGCCGTCGGGCGGCGGCATTTTTGGCGGCCAGACCCATTCGCAAAGCCCCGAAGCTTTGTTTGCACATATTTCCGGCATTAAAACCGTCATCCCGTCAAACCCATATGACGCCAAGGGCTTGCTGATCGCATCGATTGAAGACGACGATCCGGTGATGTTTTTAGAACCCAAGCGGCTCTATAATGGCCCGTTTGACGGCCATCATGACCGCCCGGTGACGCCGTGGTCAAAGCATGAACTGGGCGAGGTTCCGGACGACCATTACACCGTGCCGCTCGGCAAGGCGGCGGTGCGCCGCGAGGGCGCGGAGGTCACCATCCTCGCTTATGGCACGATGGTTTATGTCGCCGAGGCGGCGGTGAAAGAGACCGGGATTGATGCAGAAATAATTGATCTGCGAACGATTTTACCGCTCGATATGGAAACGATTGAGGCCTCGGTCGCCAAGACCGGGCGCTGCGTCATCGTCCATGAAGCGACCAAGACTTGCGGCTTTGGCGCCGAGTTAATGGCGGTGGTGATGGAGGGATGTTTTTATCACCTCCAGGCGCCGGTGATCCGCGTCACGGGGTATGATACGCCATACCCGCATGCCCATGAATGGGAATATTTCCCGGGGCCCAA
>JAJFGE010000123.1 GCA_021776295.1 Hyphococcus sp. | reverse complement strand
GTGGCCATCGGTTTGGTCGGCGTGACTTCCAGCTTGCCGGGCTTGCCGCGGCTGTGAAAGAGAAGCGCTTCCTCGTCGGTGAATTTTGTGGTGTTGTCGTCCATCTTATTTTCCCGCGCAAATTGCCTATCTAGAGCGTGTTCACAAAAAGTGTTAGCGGTTTTTGGGTTCGAACACACGACCACTAAAGAATCTAGACCACGTTCTCCGGCCGAGCAAATTGTGAACGTGGTCTAGCGCTTAAGCGGTTGCCCGCCTGACGCAAGAAAGCCCCTCGCCGATGCCAGTTAAACCACCAGCAATTAAATTAAAGCGCGCCTATGAAAGTCCGGCCAAATCGGACGGCCGGCGCATCTTGGTGGAGCGATTATGGCCGCGAGGCATTAAGAAAGAGGATGCGGCTTTGTTTGTGTGGATGAAAGAGATCGCGCCGAGTACCGAGCTGCGCAAATGGTACGACCATGACCCCGCGAAATGGCCGGCATTTCAAAAGCGCTACGCTAAGGAGCTGGCCGGCAATAGTGAGCAAGTCGCCCGGCTGCGCGAGATTTGCGCGGCGAAGACCGTGACATTCATTTTTGCGGCCAAAGACGAAGAGCGCAATAGCGCGGTTGTTTTGAAGAAATACATAGAAAAGCTCGCCTAAGCGGCCATTGCAGCGGGGCTGTAAAGCGCTTATTTATGGCCTCCGCTTAACGCCTCGTCAGGCCATGAAAGCCGTCTCATGTTTATTCAGACCGAAGACACGCCAAACCCGCAATCGATGAAGTTTCTGCCAGGCCAACCGGTGCTCGGCGTTGGCGCGCTCGGTATGGATTTCCCGACCATGGAAACGGCGGCGGTCTCACCGTTGGCGGCGATGCTGTTTGAGACCGACGGGGTGATGAGCGTTTACTTGGGCGGTGACTTTATCACCGTCACCAAGGCTGAAGCGGTCGAATGGATGCATATCAAGCCGGCGCTGCTCGGTGCGATTGCGGACTTCCTCGCCGCTGGCCTGCCGGTGTTGCATGACGGCGCCGAGGCTGCCTCCGGCAAACCGGCGACCCCGCTGGAAGATTATGAGGGCGAGGACCGCGAAGTGGTGGAACAAATCATCGAGCTGATCGATACGCGCGTCAGGCCCGCGGTCGCGGCCGATGGCGGCGATATCGTCTTTAAACATTACGAGCCGCGCACCGGCGTCGTCTTTTTGATGATGCAAGGCGCCTGCGCCGGCTGCCCGTCCGCGACCATGACCTTAAAATCCGGCATTGAAAATATGCTCAAGCATTATGTCCCGGAAGTCGCGAGCGTTGAGGCGGTGGGGTAAATACCAGGCAAGTTTTTTGCTTGTGTCAAAGTTGGTTTTCAGTTTGCGTAAAGCTTGATTGTTTGGCGCCTCCGGGTGAGGATTGCGTGCGCTACAGCAAATCCGAGTTAAATTGAATCATGGCTTTGCTCTAGATAGTTTGTTTGCCGCATTTCTATCGGAGTTGAAAGTGAGTAGCTTTCAACGCGTCACACTTATCCGGAAATGCTTTAGAAAAGGAAATTCCCATGTCTGACAAAGTCTATGCCATTTCAAAAGTCGTCGGCACTTCGAAGAAGTCGATTGAGGACGCCATCGGCAACGCGATTTCCACGGCTTCGACGTCGATAAAAAATCTCGACTGGTTCGAGGTCAAGGAGACCCGCGGCTTTATCGATAATGACAAGGTGGCTTACTATCAGGTCAGCCTTGAGCTTGGCTTCCGCTACGAAAAATAATAATCGGTAGTGTTTCGTCGCCGTGACCGGAAGTGACCGCCCATGTCTGACAAAATGATCAATGACCAGGCCCTCGACATTATTTTTCGCGAGGCGCGCACGCATAATGGCTGGGAGGCGCGCGCGGTGTCGCGGCCGCTGATGCAGGCGGTCTATGATTTAACCAAATGGGCCCCGACATCGGCAAATTGTTCGCCGGCGCGGTTTGTGTTCGTCTCCTCGCTGGAGGCTAAAGCGCGGCTGAAGCCGCATTTGAGCGAAGGCAATATCGAAAAGACCATGGCCGCGCCCTGTTGCGTGATCATCGCCCACGACATGGAATTTCATGAACGGCTGCCGGAATTATTTCCGCATGCGGACGCAAAAAGCTGGTTTGCCGGCAATGATGCTCTGATCAAGGAAACAGCCTTTCGCAACGGCACGCTGCAAGGCGCGTATTTCCTCATCGCCGCTCGCGCACTCGGGCTTGATTGCGGGCCGATGTCCGGGTTTGACGCAGGCGGCGTCAACAAGGAGTTTTTCGCCGGCGCGTCCTATGAGGCGAATTTCCTCTGCAATATCGGCTATGGCACGGACAAAGACATGTTCACCCGCTCGCCAAGGCTTGAATTTGATGCGGCCTGCGAGATTATCTGACCGCCGCTAGCGTAAGCGCTTCAAACTTCTCCCATGGAAAACCGCTGCCCGGGTCTGTGCGCCTGTCCGGGTCAAGCCGCGCATGGCTGACAACATGGGCGAGGTTTGGATATTTCGCCCAGGCATAGCGGACGATTTGCGCGGTTGCACGCAACTGCCAATCGGAAAACGTGTCGCTGCCGCTTTGCGCATTGACGATCTCAATGCCAAGCGACCAATCGTTCACCCGCCGCATGCCATTATAAACATCCGGGTGGGAACAATTATTACGCACATGCCACGCGGCGCGGCGTTCTGGCGCGCTCGCCCAGACAAAATCGCCGTGCGCGGCTTCGTTCTCGTCCGCCACCAGCCAGTGAAAGCTGGCGCGGTGCGCGACCATTACCGAGACGGCGCCCTCGGTGGACGTCCCGGCGGTCGCGTGAATGACGATGGCGCGGATTGCGCTTGCTGGCGTCTCAGGCCGCGCTGATGTGCAGTCCGGCGCGGCGGCCCAGGCGGCGGCGTGAATTTCCTCGCGCAGAGGGTGCGCCGCTGGCCTCGCCGCCGCCGGCAGGTTGAACTGGAACTCTTTTGGATCGCCCATGGCGGTCCTCCTTTGTTGCGCCGCCTTGCGGCGGGGCTTGGTTTGGTCGCCTCTCCTGGCGGGAAATGAAATTTGGGACTTGCAGCGGCGCCAACGGGGTTTATGCAAAGCGCCATGTTGGTCATGGGCCTCGACACCGCGTTGCAGCGCTGCTCGGTCGCTATCTTAAGGGATGGCGCGGTGGTGGGGGATCAATCTGTCGATATGGCGCGCGGCCATGCGGAGCATCTGGCGCCGATGGCGGCGGCGGTGCTGGCTGAGGCGGGCGTCAAAACCACTGATCTTGACCGCATCGGCGTGGTTGTCGGCCCCGGCGGCTTCACCGGTGTTCGGATCGCGCTGGCTTTTGCCAGGGGCCTTGCCATCGGCGTCGATGTTGATGTGGTCGGGATTACCAGCCTGGCGGCGCTGGCGGGGAATGTGGACGATGCCGGCGATGGCGAGCTGATTGCGCCAATAATCGATGCAAGGCGCGCTCAGGTCTACGCGGCGCTCTATGAACAAAGCGGCCATTGCCGCAGGCAGCCATTCATTTCCGGCCCGGAACAGGCCTTAAAACAGCTGGCGCAAGCAGCTCAAGGCGCAAAAATTATCACCATCGGTTCGGGCGCCAGCCTGTTGCCTGGCGCATGGCGGCAATCGCAAGGCGATGCGCAAATCGACGCGAAAGTCGTCGCTGCGCTGGCCGCAGAAGCCGCCCCGCCGTTTGGCCGCCCGCCGCCGCTTTATCTGCGCGGCCCGGATGCGAAGCCGTCCTTGCCGTCCACGGCGCGGCGCCAATGACCTATGCCATCCGGCGCGCTGGCCCTGACGACGCCGCGCTCTTGGCGCGGCTTGAAGCGCAATCTTTCGGCGAGCGAAGCTGGGGTGAAAACAACATAAAGGCGAGTTTTGTCGCGCCGCGCGTGACAATATTATTGGCGGGAAAGGTCGCAAATCCGCCTTCGGGCTTTGCCATGTGGCGTGATTTAGACGGCGAGGCGGAGCTGTTGACCATCGGCGTAGAGCCAGGCGCGCAACGCAAAGGCCTCGCCGCCGCGCTGTTGGAGGCTGTCCGCAAGCAGGCGATACAAGCCGGCGCGGGGCGGTTGTTCTTAGAGGTCGACGCTGGCAATGAAGCCGCGCTTGCGCTCTACAAAGCCGCGGGGTTTGAGAAAATCAGCCTGCGCCGGGCCTATTATCGCGACGGCGCTGATGCGGTTATAATGCAGGTGATGCTGTAGAACGCAGACGGTTTTCGCTTTACGGTTGCAAGCCTAGAGCGTGATCAGTAAAAGTGGACACCGGTTTTACGGTACGATCACGCGACCAAAATGAATCTAGAGCAGGATCTGATTCAACTAAATGCGATCCTGCACTAGGGTGAGGCGTGGATAAACGGTTGCGCGCCCGCCCCCCTTGGAGCCCGCACTGCTCGGAGACAGATGGATGGACCGGCTAGAAAAGATCTGCAGCCAAAAAGGCATGCGCATGACCGAGCAGCGCCGGGTCATTGCGCGGGTCCTGTCGGTGGCCGCCGATCATCCGGATGTTGAGGAAATCCACCGCCGCGCGGTTGAGATCGACGCCAATATCTCGATTGCCACGGTTTACCGGACGATGCGCCTGTTTGAAGAATCCGGCGTCGTTGAACGCCATGATTTTCAGGATGGGCGCGCGCGCTATGAAGAAGCGACCGAAGACCATCACGACCATCTGATCGATTTGCGTTCCGGCGAGGTTATCGAATTCGTCAATGCGGAAATCGAAAAGCTGCAACAACGCATTGCCGAAGAGCATGGCTACAAGCTGGTCGACCACAGGCTCGAGCTTTACGGCGTGCCGCTCAAGAAGCGCGAATCCTAAATTCAACGTTAGCAGAATCAACCAAAAGCCAGTTTGGAATCTTGACATTTATCAAGGTAAACTGACTAGTGTACTCCAATGTTTAAACGCATTCTAACCGCTTGTCGTTAAGCAGTTAGAGGCCTGCGAAACTTGGAGAGCGATCCATGGCGTCTTTGCGCGAGCTTTATCCCATTCCCGATATCGACCCCTGCTGGAGCGTTCCCCAAAATTTCGAAGCCGCGTTTGACTGGGACTATGACGACGGCCGCAAGCACATGATGCACCTTTATCAGAAGGGCAAGGACATGCAGTGGGATGCGCTCACCCGCATCGACTGGGGGCTTGAGCTTGATTGTGAAAACCCGATGGGGCTGCCCGATGAGGTGCTGGGCATTTACCATACGCCCTACTGGGCGAAGATGAACAAGAGGGAACAGACGGAATTTCGTCGCAATTCGCAAGCGTGGACGATTTCGCAATTCATGCAAGGCGAGCAGGCGGCGATGATTTGCGCCGCCAAGATTGTCCAACAAGTGCCGGACTTGGATGCAAAGTTTTACGCCTCGACGCAGACGATGGATGAAGCCCGTCATGTTGAGGCCTACAAAAAATATCTGAGCAAATTAGGCCTCGCTTATCCGATGACGGCGCCGCTGCAGGAGCTTGTCGACCAGGCGCTGCGCGATTCACGCTGGGACATGACCTATCTTGCCATGCAGGTTGTCATTGAAGGCCTGGCGCTGGCCGCCTTTGGCAATATCCGCGAGCTTTCAAAAAACGACCTGACGCAGCAGCTCAATGCTTACGTCATGGAGGACGAGTCGCGTCATGTGGCGTTTGGTCGGCTGACGTTGAAAGAATATTACCCGCAGCTGACGCAAGCTGAACGCGATGAACGCGAGGAATTTCTGGTGGAAGCGTGTTATCTGATGCGCGACCGTTTCGAAGGCCGCGAGCTTTACGTCGATATGGATCTTCCCGTTGAGGAGATCATCGCCGCGCAAGAGCAAACCGAAGCGCGCAAACTGTTCAGAACAATGCTGTTCCAGCGTATTGTGCCTATAGTCCGCGACATCGGTCTGTGGTCTGATAAAATTCAAGGCGCCTATGCAAAAATGGGCGTCATCGGATTTGCAGATGTTGACTATGAAAAGCTGTCGGCAGACGACGAAAAGCGCGCTGCGGAGTTTGATGAAATCAACAAAACCCGGCGTGAAGGCTATGTTGCAGAAGTTGCAGCGTTAGGCGCAACAGCGGCGGAATAAATTTACGTCGGACAATAAGCGGCGGCGATAATGCGCCCCTGGCTCGGCTCATGAACAAGGATTGCACAATGATCGCCGGCTTGCGGCGCATCTGCGGTTAGCTGTCCGCCCTCGCTGGCGACTTCGCCGAGCGATTGCAAATCGGTGACGACATTAATCTCTTTGATAACCATCCCGGCATTCTCGCCGTGATGAATTTCTGTGTTCACTACAGGTTTGAGCGTTGCCAAGAACGCCTCGCCGCCGGTTTCGGTTGCGCCAATATCAAACACCATTTCGTCGCCTTTGCGCCGGGTTGATATCACCGCGACCGGTTGGCTGGCGCGCGCGGCGTTGATCAGGGCGCCAACGTCTTCGCGGTCAGATCCAACAGCCTCAGCCATGCCGTTGATGATGATTTGCGGAGTGTAGACCGAGCGGCGTCCGCGCAAGTTTTTGTTATATTGGCGTTGTCGCTTGGTGCATTGCGGGTCCGAATAAGGATCGCGCCAGCGGCCATTGCGGGTCTCGAGCTTGTTCCAGTAATCGACATGCCAGCTGATGGCGATGACACTCTCGCGCGACGTCAGCTCTGAAAAAAACACATCCGCCGCGCGGCACTTGCTGCAGGCCTGGGAGGTGAATAATTCGACCACCACCGGTCCGCTATTGCTCTCCTGCGCTAAGCCTTGTGTTAGCAGGGCTTGCGTCAGTCCCGCCGCCAATAGCGCAACCGCGCCGGCTAAATTTCTGAAAACCCAAAACCGCATAAACTACTCATACCTGTCCCTCCGGCGGCAGTCTGCCGGCGTTGGCCTTCCTATTCAAAGCAATCCTGCTCAAATTCCCGCGAGTATCGTTACCCATCGGTCATTGCATCTCGCCGCCTGGCTGCCTAAATAGCCGCGTTTGATGAAAATAGCGGCTAAAAATGACACAAGCGCGGCAAAAACATGGAAAGTCGGTCTTCATCCGCACCTATGGGTGCCAGATGAATGTCTATGATTCCGAGCGCATGGCGGGCCTGTTAAAACCGCTCGGCTATGGCGTTGTGGACGCCCCGGACGATGCCGACCTGGTCATCCTCAATACCTGCCATATCCGTGAGAAGGCGGCGGAGAAAGTCTATTCCGAGCTTGGCCGGTTAAAGAAAATCAAAACCGCGCGGGCGAGCAATGGCGATGAGATGGTGATTGCGGTTGCTGGTTGCGTGGCGCAGGCGGAAGGGCCTGAAATTATCGCTCGCGCGCCGATGGTCGATTTGGTGGTGGGCCCGCAAGCCTATCATCAGTTGCCGGAGCTATTGGCGCGCGCTGCTCGCGAATGCGGCGATATTCTCGCAACCGATTTTGCGGTTGAAGAAAAATTCGACCGCCTCGCTGAACGCCAGGCCGACGGCCCGGCGGCCTTTCTCACCATTCAGGAAGGCTGCGATAAATTCTGCACGTTTTGCGTCGTGCCCTATACGCGCGGCGCGGAAGTCTCGCGCGGCGTTGATGCGGTAACAGCTGAGGCGCGCTCGCTGGCGGCGCAAGGGGTGAAGGAAATCACCCTGTTGGGCCAGAACGTTAATGCATGGCGTGGCGACGCGCCTGCGGGTGACGCCGGGGCCAATAGTTTGTGGGGCTTGGGCGAATTATGCCGTCATCTGGCGAAGGTCGACGGGCTTGAGCGCATTCGTTTCATGACCTCGCACCCCCGCGATATGGATGACGGGCTGATCGCCGCGCTGGGCGAGGAAGAAAAACTGATGCCTTATCTGCATCTGCCGGTGCAGGCGGGCTCGGACAAAATCCTCAAAGCCATGAACCGCGGTCATACCGCGGCGACTTATATCGGCCAGATCGCCAAAATTCGGGCGGCCAGGCCGGATATCGCCCTTTCCGGCGATTTCATTGTTGGTTTCCCAGGCGAAACGAATGAGGATTTCGAGGCGACGCTGGCTCTTGTCGAGGCGGTTCAATACGCTTCGGCGTTTTCGTTCAAATATTCCCGCCGGCCCGGCACGCCGGGCGCGGCGATGCCCGGTCAGGTCGAGGAATCAGAAAAGAATCAACGCCTTGCCCGGCTTCAGGCGTGCCTCGAGGCGCAGCGGGAAGGCTTTAACCGGGCGCAGATCGGCGCGGTCCTCCCGGTTTTGTTTGAAAAACCTGGCCGTCATGCCGGCCAGCTCATCGGTCGCTCGCCATATTTGCAAAGCGTTCACGTTGATGCGCCACAATCCATGCTAGGCTCCATTGCGCCGGTGCGTATCGAAGATGTAACGCCCAATGCACTCGCCGGCGTGCTCGTAAGGAAAGCTGAGGCCGCCGCTTGAGCGAACGCAAAACCGCAGACCGGGTTGACCATATTGAGTTTGACGACAACCGGCTGGTGGCCGAGTTGTCCGGCCAGCACGACGCGCATCTCACCATCCTTGAAGACGCCCTCAGCGTGCGGATTGATCCGCGCGGCAACCGTTTTGCGGTGAGCGGCCGCGCGCCCGCCCGCGCTATCCGCGCTTTAGCCGCGCTTTATGAAAAACTTGAGCGCGGCGAACCGGTCGGGCCTGGCGAAGCGCTGGCCGCCGCCAAGTTGTCGGCCGCGCCGGCGCCAAAATCAGTAAAGGCCGAGGTCCCGTCAATCAAAACACCCAAACGGCTGATCTCGGCGCGCTCGCCCAATCAGGCGGCCTATCTTGAAAATTTGAATGCCAACGATTTGACCTTCGGCGTTGGCCCGGCCGGCACTGGCAAGACCTATCTGGCGGTAGCCCATGCGGTGGGCCAGCTGTTGAGCGGCGCTGTCGACCGGATAATTTTATCGCGCCCGGCGCTAGAGGCTGGCGAGCGCATAGGGTTTCTGCCCGGCGACATGAAGGAAAAGGTCGATCCGTTTTTGCGCCCGCTCTATGACGCGCTGAACGATATGATGCATCCGGACTATATTGAGCGCCGCATCGCCGCCGGTGATATTGAAATCGCGCCGATTGCCTTCATGCGCGGGCGGACGCTGGCGCGCGCGGCGGTAATCCTCGATGAGGCGCAAAACGCAACGCCTGAACAGATGAAAATGTTTTTAACCCGGCTCGGCGAAGGCGCGCATATGGCGGTGACCGGCGATCCTTCGCAAACCGATTTGCCGGCGGGGCAGACCTCGGGCCTTGCTGATGCGCTCGCCGTGCTTCACGGCGTTGAAGGCGTCGGCGAGACCCACTTTACCGCCGCCGATGTGGTGCGCCATCCGCTCGTAGCGCGGATCATAAATGCGTATGATGCGGCGGGCGCAAAAAAAGGCGGCCGTGATTGAGGCCATGATCGACGTTGTTATCGAAGATGAAGCCTGGTTCATTGAAGATGAAGCCTGGCCGGCGGCGGCGTTGGAAGCGCTGGCGGCGCGTTGTTATGATGCCGCGCTGGCGTTTGAGCCATTGCTTGCCGGCGAAATTGCGCTGCTGCTGACCAACGACGCGCATCTGCGCGCCCTCAACGCCAAATATCGCGGCAAGGACAAGCCGACCAATGTGCTGGCGTTTCCTGGGGGCGAGGAAAATGGGGGTGGTTTTGTCGGCGATATCGCTCTGGCGCGCGAAACCTGCGCCAGCGAGGCGAAAGACAAACACATCACATTGCAAGATCACGCGGCGCATCTGATAATTCACGCCATGCTGCATCTGGTAGGATATGACCATCACAGCGATGCTGAAGCGGGCGCGATGGAACGGCGTGAGGCGGAAATTTTGAACCGCCTCGGCATCGCCGACCCCTATGGCGCAGCGATGGAGACAGGACGATGAACGACGGCGCTGGCGACAGTTCCGGAAACGGTCTCATTGCGCGCCTTCGCGCATGGTTTGCCGCGCCGCGCCGTGACCGCGATGATTTTGCGGCCGCCGCTGAGAACGGCGAGGCCCAGGCGCTGGAAAGCATGGCCCGCGCGCGCCGCGAAATGATCGAGCGGGTCGTCGCTTTTGACCAGAAGCAGGTGGTTGACGTGATGGCGCCGCGCGCCGACATCTCCGCTGTTGATATTGAAACGAAGCTTGATGAGCTGATCCAGATATTTGCCGACGCCGGCCATTCGCGCCTGCCGGTCTATCGCGGCGACCTCGATGATCCGGTTGGCATGGTGCATATCAAGGACGTCGTCGGGCGCATTGCCGATCGGCGAAAACACCGCCCCGAAAAGCCGCCTCTCGAAACCGGGCCGGTGCTGCAACAAATCCACCGCGAAATTCTTTATGCCCCGCCGTCGATGCGCATCACTGATCTGCTGCTCAGAATGCAGGCCTCGCATATCCATATGGCGCTGGTGATCGACGAATATGGCGGCACCGACGGGCTGGTGACGATTGAGGATTTGGTTGAGGAAATCGTCGGCGACATCAATGACGAACATGACGAAGAAGAAACCCCGACGGTGGCGCCGCATGGCGGCGGCGGATGGATTGTCGATGCGCGCGTTGAGCTTGAAGAGTTCGCCGAGGAAACCGGCGTTCATCTGGAGGCGGATGATGATGAAATCGACACCGTTGGCGGTTATGTGGTCTCGCTTGCCGGCCGCGTGCCGCAACGCGGCGAGGTCATCATCAGCGATGATGGCTTTGACGTTGAGGTGATTGAGGCCGATGCGCGCAAAGTTCGGCGGTTGCGCATCAGACCGTCATCGATGAAGCCGAGCGAGGCAGCGGAATAGGGCGCGCAATGATCAATCTGAGGAGCGCGCCTGGCGCTGCTGCGGCGGCGCTGGAGAGGGCCGCGAGTTATCTTCAAGCCCTCACGGGTTGGCGCCGCTTGCTGGCGGCGTTTGCCGCCGGCGTGATAACCGCGCTGGCGCTGGCGCCGGTCTATGCGTTGCCACTGATGGCGCTCGGGTTTTCAGTGTTAATTGTGCTTATGGACGCCGACAGCGCGGCGCCGCGCGCGCGGCGGCGCGCCTTTGCTGTGGGGTGGTTTTTTGGCTTCGGCTATTTTCTCGCCGGCATTTACTGGATGGCGTTCTCGTTTTTTGTTCAGGCCGACGACTTTGCCTGGATGGCGCCATTTGCGGTTTTGGGGATGCCGGCGTTTTTAGGATTATTCACCGGCGCGGCGACGCTCGCCGCATCGCTGCTTTGGCGCCCGGGCTGGCCGCGTATTTTTGTCTTTGCCGCCCTCTGGGCGATGTTTGAATATTTGCGCGGCCATATTTTAACCGGCCTGCCCTGGAACCTTGCCGGCCAGGCGCTGGCGGGCGCGGCGATCAGCGCCCAGACTGCGGCGTGGTATGGCGCATACGGATTAAGCCTGGTTGCGGTGCTGCTTGCAGCAGCGCCGGCCGCCGGCCTGTCTGTGGGAGCGACCAGACGAAGGGTTTTGATGGGCCCGATGGTGACGCTTGTCGGCTTCGCGATGATTTTTGCGATCGGCGCCGCACGTCTTGCGCTGCCGGAGCCGGCGCCCGATGGCGAGAACTTCGTACGCATCGCCCAGCCGAATATTCCTCAGCGCGAAAAAATCGACCCTAACCTGTGGGGGCGGAATTTTTATAAGCTGCTCGAATTATCCAAAGCCGCGGCGCCGCCGGACGCGCGATTGTTCATTCTCTGGCCCGAAAACGCAGCCCCATTACTGGATGAAGCCAATACGGCGCTGGGTGTTTTGTCCGATGAGTTGCCCAAGGGCTCGGTGTTGATCGCTGGCGCAGTGCGCCGTGAGCCTGATGGCGATGATGGTGAGCGGTATTTTAATTCCATCATGACCATCATCGAGACGCCCGAGGGCCGGCGCGCGGTCAACAACTATTATGACAAGCACCATCTGGTTCCGTTCGGCGAGTATCTGCCGTTTTATGATTTGTTGCAGGCGGTTGGGTTGGCGCAGCTCACGCCTTATGGCGATGCCGGTTTTGCCTCCGGCAGCGGCCTGAGCATTGTCGACGCCGGCGGTCCGGCGTTCTCGCCGCTGATCTGTTACGAGGTGATTTTCCCCGGCGCGGCTTATCCCAAAACAGAGCGCCCGCAATGGCTGGTGACCGTGACCAATGACGCCTGGTTCGGCGATACGTCAGGCCCGCGCCAGCATCTCGATCAGGCGCGGCTGCGGTCAATTGAGACCGGGCTGCCAATGGCGCGCTCGGCCAATACCGGAATTTCCGCTTTAATCGACGCCAAGGGGCGCATCGTTGCGCGGGTGAAGCTCTATCAAAGCGGCGTCATTGACGCGGCCCTGCCGCCGGCCTTGCCGCGCACCCTTTATGATCGCGCTGGTGACTGGATTTTCTGGCTGATGACCGCCATAAGCCTTGCCATCGGCGCATACTGGGGCAAACCACGCGCGCGTTCCTGACGCATCTTGCAACCTTTGCGCGATGAATAAAATCACGTATAGAACCCAGAGGCTTATGCGCCCAACGAGCCAGAATGGCTTTTGTAACGAGGTTAGAAATGGCCAAAGCGACCAAACCCGCAAAAGCGGCGCGGAAAAAGACTGCGAAAAACAAAAAAGGCGGGCCCAATCCGATCGATATTCACGTTGGCGGCCGGGTGCGGCTGCGGCGGATGATCCTCGGGCTTAGCCAGGAAGCGCTCGGCAAATCGTTGGGGCTAACCTTTCAACAGGTGCAAAAATACGAAAAAGGCGTCAATCGCGTCGGCGCCAGCCGGCTGTTCCAGCTTTCGAACCTGCTCGATGTGCCGGTGCAGTTTTTTTACGATGATTATGACGTCAAGATTGGCGGGCGGGCTTTAGGCATGGCCGAGCCCGATATTGGCGATGCGTTCATGAAGTTCGTCAACTCGCCGGAAGGCGTCCAGCTATGCCGTCACTTCTCGGCCATCGATGACCCGCAGGTGAAAAAGCGGGTTCTCGACCTCGTCAAATCCATCGCCGAGACCGAAACCGCGAAAAAGAAAAGGTAGCATCTTGTAATGGCTGCGGCGTCATTCAATTGGACAGCTGCAAATCTATTCGTTATATCGCCGGCCCATATAAACTTTTCTTTATATGTTAGGGGTATGATTTCTCATGGCGCGCAAATCCTATTTATTCACCAGCGAGAGCGTTTCGGAGGGGCATCCCGACAAGGTCTGCGACCGGATCTCTGACGAGATCGTCGATCTGATCTATCGCAGCGCCGCCGAGGCGGGGATGAGCGCCTGGGATGTGCGGGTCGCCTGCGAGACCCTGACGACGACCAACCGCGTGGTGATCGCCGGCGAGGTGCGTGCGCCCGAGGGACTGATGAACGGCGACGGCGGGGTTGCGCCAGAGGCGTTTGTCGCCGCCGCCCGCGCGGCGATAAAAGATATTGGCTACGAGCAGGACGGGTTCCATTGGAACACCGCGCAAGTTGAAGTCCTGTTGCATGGTCAGTCTGCGGACATTGCTCAAGGTGTCGACAACGCCGCTGGGGCCAACACCGAAGGTGCGGGCGACCAGGGTATCATGTTCGGTTACGCTTGCCGTGAGACGCCGGCGCTGATGCCGGCGCCGATTTATTACAGCCACAAGATTTTGCAAGACCTCGCCGCCGCCCGTCACGCCCGGCAAGGTGATGCCGGCATGCTCGGCCCGGACGCAAAAAGCCAGGTGACGGTGCATTATGCCGACGGCAAGCCGGTCGAGATCGCCTCTATTGTCCTATCGACGCAACATCTCGATGACAGTTGGAATTCACACAAAGTCCGCGCTGTTGTCGAGCCGCATATTCGTCGCTCGCTTGGGGATATGCCGATTGCTGATGATTGCGCCTGGCATGTAAATCCGACCGGCAAATTCGTTATTGGCGGACCGGACGGCGACGCTGGCCTTACCGGCCGCAAGATTATCGTCGACACCTATGGCGGCGCCGCGCCGCATGGCGGCGGCGCGTTTTCCGGCAAGGACACCACCAAGGTCGATCGCTCTGCGGCATATGCATCGCGCTATCTTGCCAAGAACATTGTCGCCGCCGATCTCGCCGAGCGTTGCACCATTCAGCTCGCCTATGCGATCGGCGTTGCTCAGCCGCTGTCGGTCTATGTCGATCTGCACGAGACCGGCCGGGTTGATGAGGAGGCGCTGGAGCGGGCGCTGCGCGAGGTGATGGATCTGTCGCCCTCGGGCATTCGCCGGGCGCTTGATCTCAACAAGCCGATTTATGGACGCACTGCCGCTTATGGCCATTTCGGCCGTGAACCGGACGCCGATGGCGGGTTCAGCTGGGAGAAGGTCGATCTCGTAGAGGCGCTCAAGGCTGCCGTTTAAGGCTGAAACAGCCAAATTCCGGCGCTTTTTAACGTGACCTATTGGTTAGGGTTGTGCGGTTGCGGAAAATTCACCATCGTTTTACTATAAAAAATCTAACAACGGCGGATAGCCGCCACAACGGGGCATAAAATGGCGAAAATCGAAAACAAAGATAATTTACTGGCGTCACTGACTAAGATTTTGGCAGTGACCGCGCCGGCGGCGTTGTTGCTGGCGGCTTGTCAGCCTGAAAGCGGCGAAAGCGGCGCTACTGAGGCTGCCGCAACCGAAGCGGCTGACGTTGCTGAAGAAACAGCAACCGAGGCGGCGGGTGAGGCGGAAGCTGAAGCAGAGGGTGAAGCCGAAGCGCATGACTACGGCGCAGATGGCGATGGCGCCGAAGCTGAGGGTGAAGGCGAAGCCGAAGCCGAAGCAGAGGGCGAAGCAGCCGAAGGTGAAGCTGGCGAAGGTGAAGCCGAAGCCGACGCTGACGCTGCAACCGAGTAATCGGCCTCATACCGGACCAACCGAGAATTTGAAAAGGCGCTCCCATGGGGCGCCTTTTTGGTTGTGCGGATTTAACCTGACAGTTTTTCGGTCATGAGGCGCGCCGCCGGCATGCCGGTGTGCCAGCACGCATCCCAATGGCCCTCGTCGCCGGCCTCCCAAAGACCGGGGTCCAGCGCCTCAATGAAGAACTTGTCCTGCGCCGGGGCTTTGCGCGTCCCGGTCCAATATCGCTTTTTGTCGCTCATAGACGCTGTTGCTGCCGTTCATGACCTGATCGGCGACAATGACATTACCGCAATTGCAGTGGCAAGCAGCTTGAGGGCCCAATCTGGGGCCGGCGGCTCACTTTTGCGCCAGCGACAAAACCCATGACCATTTCTGATTGGTTGGCTATACAGCCGGTCATGAGTGAGCAAGGTTATATCCCCCAGATCTATGGCCGCCGCCAGGACAAGCCGCTAACCACGCGTCAGGCGCAGCTGATGACGACGGTGTTGCCGCGTGTTGCCGCGCCGGACCCGGAAGCAGGGCCGATCGATCCGGCGGCGATCTTTCTGCAGGCGGATGAATTATGGCTCGAAGTCGGGTTTGGCGGCGGCGAGCATCTCGCCTGGCAGGCGGCGCAACATCCCAATACCGGCTTCATCGGCGCGGAGCCGTTCATCAACGGCGTCGCCAAGCTGGTGACGGCGATCGACGCGGAGGGCTTGGACAATATCCGCATCCATTTTGGCGATGCGCGGCCATTGATCGAGGCGCTGCCGGATGGGTGTTTGCAGCGCTTATTTGTGCTGCATCCGGACCCATGGCCGAAAAAGCGCCACCATAAACGCCGCATGATCAGCCCGTGGTTTTTCTGTGAGGCGGCGCGGCTTTTGGCTTCGGGCGGGCAACTGCGCATCGCTTCGGATATTGCTGATTATATCCGCTGGACGCTGATGCATGCGCAAGCCGCGCCGGCGTTTGAGTGGGCGGCGGCGCGTCCCGCCGACTGGCGCGAGCGTCCCGCGGACTGGCCGCAAACCCGCTATGAGGCAAAGGCCCTTCGCGAGGGCCGCCGCCCTGCCTATCTCATTTTTGATCGCAAATGAGCGCCGCCTGAGCCGGTTGTGACTTGCACATTCGTCAAAGCGATCGCAGATAGCGGTAACAGGAGTAGAGCAGAACATGAATAGATGGCCGTTGCTATTGGTTGCGATCGCCGCGCTGAGCGTTGGTTCGTGCGCGAAGCTGACGCTTGCCTGGGCGGATCTAAAACCCGATGGACCGGCGGCGCGGCCTGAGGTGCTCGGCGGATTTCAAACGCAAGCGCCGGTCGCCAGCCTTGAGGATTGGACTGACCAGCGCCGGCCGGCGCTGAAAGACGCGTTGCAGGCAAATATCTACGGTTATTTTCCCGACAGCTATAAATTAACGGTTCTGGACCGCAAGCTGCTGGACGAGAATGCTTTTGGCGGCGGCCGGCTGGAAGAATATAAGTTGCGCGCGCAATTGCGGTTCGGCGAACAGGCAAGCGAAACGAAAACCTTCTACATGGATGTCGTGACGCCGGCGGGCGTCCCGGATGCGCCAATTATCCTTATACAGACGTTTTGTCCGCGCTGGGACACGCTTCCCCATCCGGCGATCTATCGCCCCGAAGGCGCGGGCGGGTGCGGCGGCGGTGTGGCAACCGGGCTGATGACGTATGTTTTCGGACGCTATATCGCGACCCCGCCAACGCAGATGATTTTGGCCCGCGGCTATGGCGTGGCGACGATTTATCCGAGCGAGTTTGCCCCGGACAGAAAAAACGAAGGGCTGACGGCGCTGAAGCAACTGTCCAAGGGGGTTACGCCGGAAAGGCAACGCTGGGGCGCAATCGCCGCCTGGGCCTGGGGTTATTCGCTGATGATTGATGCGCTTGAGGAGGGCGCAGAAGGCTCTCGCGACTATATCTCCTGGGGCCATTCGCGATATGGCAAATCCGCGCTGCTCGCCGCCGCGTTTGATGACCGCATCAGCGCCGTGATCTCGCATCAGTCCGGCACCGGCGGCGCCTCGCTCAACCGGCAAAAGAAAGGCGAGAGCGTCAAAGCGATTGTCGATGGCTTCCCGCACTGGTTTGCGAAAGCCTACGAAAACTATGCCGGCGAAGAAGAAACGATGCCGATAGACCAGCACCATTTGCTGGCGCTGATTGCGCCGCGCCCGGTGCTGCTCGGCAACGCCCGGCGTGATGTCTGGTCCGACCCAAACGGGGCGTTTCGCGCCGCCGTGGGCGCCGATCCGGTCTATAAGCTTTACGGCGCGCAAGGGCTTGACCAGACCCGCCTTGATATCTGGGCGCCGGCAGCAGATATCGCCTACTGGATACGGCCCGGCACCCATGGCGTCGTCAAGGAAGACTGGCCGGCATTTTTAGAATTTTTGGACGCGCATTTTTCAACGAAATCAGGCGGATTGCCTTGAGCGCGGCTGTATTCGCTCTCGCCCCGGTGCGTATCAGTACTTAAATCTTATCTTTGCTTTATCACCTGCTGCGAAATTTATCGGCAGTATTGTGCTTTTGTTGATTTTTTTTAGGCTAAGTATTTTTAGCCTAAAACTACCTATCTCTAATGACTGCACATCATCTATTTGGGGAGAAATAGAAATGTCTGCACCAGTGAAGACTCTACAAGTTGAACGTAGACAAGACCGTCGCTTTGATATTGCGATGCCTGTTGATGTCGCCTGCGACGGGCATCGGGTTGCTTTTGGCGTGCTGGAAAACTTGTCTCGCGGCGGCGCGGCGGTGTCGGTTTTCCCGCTTCTGGATATTGGGCGTGCATATTCTTTCCACTTGCACGGATATGGCGCCTGGGCCGGGACGGTCGTCAGGCGGTTCGGAGTGAAATCGCACGGTATTCAGTTTAACATCGGCGAAAGCGAAAAACGCAGGCTGGACGAAATTATTCGAAAACTGTCACCCGATATGGCATCCTATGACGATAAAGCAGCCGCCCGTGCGGTTCTTCGAGACCCGACGATCCGCGCTTTTTGACGATTGCCGCGGCCTTACCGATTTCTCATTGCGCCGGCCCCAAGTTTCGGATCGGCGTTTACTTTTCGTTGGTGTTTGCGGCGCAAAATTCTCGCATAGGGGGAATTATCCCGGCGCGGTCGCGGAATCCTCCTAGTTAAGGGGGTAAAGTATGAACGCCCAGACACAGGCGAAATTTGTCGAACGCCGGCAAAGCCGCCGATTTGACATCAAGCTGTCGGTTGACGTGGTCAGCGACGGGCAAAAAATTGCTTTTGGCATGGTTGATAACCTGTCGCGTGACGGCGCGGCGGTGTCGGTGTTCCCGCTCCTTGATGTCGGGCGCAAATATGGCTTCCACCTTTCCGGCCATGGCGTGTGGACCGGCGCGGTGGTCAGGCGGTTCGGAACGAAATCTCATGGCGTTCGTTTCGATATCGACGAAAGCCAAAAGCGAAGGCTCGATAAGATAATTTCGAGCTTGGCGCTTGAACTGTCGCCAGACGATGGTGATGAGGTGAAGGTCGCAGACCTTCGAGACACGACGATACGCGCTTTTTGATTTAACGTGAGCGACTGTGCATTAATTTAGAGCGCATTCACAAAAAGTGTGTGCGGTTTTTGGGTTCGAATGCGCGCCCACAAAAGAATCTGGGCCACGTTCTATAATTCAATAATTTGTGAACGTGGCCTAAACATCAAGTCTTTACCCGGGTTTTATCTGTGAAGTTGGCGATGATGCAGCGCGAGAAAACATCAGCAGTGTAGCCTGTCGGCTTGCCGTTTTTACGCCCTAGCAACAGGACCTTGGCATTGTAAATGAGTAGCCCGGTAAATTTTGCAATGCCTACGGAAACGGCATAGAGCCCGCCATAATTCTTGTGGTAATATCGCCGCCATGAGTCAAACCAATAGGCAGGCATGGCGCGCGTCGCCGGTTGATCATGTTGGACGCCAGTTGCAACGCCGCCAATATGGACAATGCGCGACGCCGGTACATGCCAGGTCTCCCACCCCTGTCGGTGAAGACGCAGCATCAGGTCGGTTTCTTCAAAATAAAGAAAAAACTCTGGATCCATGAGTTCACTTGGTGTTGCGCTAACCCGCAACATAAAAGCAGCGCCGGACACCCAGTCTGTTTTGAGGGGCGCGTGCGACAAGGGCGGGGTGACGGATTTGCGCAAAGCGAGCCTGTCGATAAGCCTTAATTGGGCTTCGCTCGCAAGCTCTATCCAGGCTGTCGGGAATTGAAAACAGCAGCTGGCGTTCTGTCCTGCTTCATTCACCAACCTGGCCCCGGCAATGGCAGCTTCTGGCGTTGCTTTTAAAAAGTCATACAGTGTGGATATTGATTGCGGGTCTGGATATGCATCGGGGTTTAAAAAGAAAACATATTCGGCGCCGGCCCGCACAGCCCTCCCATAGGCAATGTTATTTGCGCCGGCAAAACCAAGATTGGCGCCGGCATTAATGAGTTCTACTTTCTCATATTGTTGATCGCTAGTAAGGCGGTGTTGCAATAATGAATATTCATCGTCGGGAGAGGCGTTGTCGACAATAAATATACGCCAATCATCAAACCCACGATGGGCGCAAATAATTTTATCAAGATGCGCAAGCAGTATTTCCGCAGTGGCGTAATTTACAATAATTGTCGCGATTTCAATTTTCGGATGTTGCATTCTTGTTTCCGTTACCAAAGGGAGCGCGCCTTTATTGACGATGCTCTATGAGCATTGCCGATCGATTGCGCGCACGCCCAATCCAATATTGCAATGCGCCCGCCGCCTCCCATGGTTTTTGCATCATGATGAGGCTCGCATGCGCCCAGCTGTCGGCGGATATTGGTTTATCGCGTAGCGCCATGCGGGCGATTTGCAACGGATAGGCGAGGAGAATGAAGAACAGCGCCGGATGCACAATCGCGCCGCCGAGCAACCCCGCAACGCCAAGCCCGGTCCAGAAAAAAGCCCGTAAAGTTTCACGCGCCCAGATTTGTTCTGGTTTGCCGCGGTGGAGACGGGAGATTTCAGCAAATGCATGCCCGGCGCGCCGGGCGCGCTTCAACCACTGTCCAACAGAGGTCATAGCGATATCGTGGCTATTCATGTCTGCGTCCAACCGGTGAATTTTCCAGCCCGCAACGCGCAGGCGCACGCAAAGTTCGGGCTCTTCTCCGGCGATCAGGCTGTCGCGATAGCCGCCAACCATGTTGAGGGCTTGCGCGCGCGCCATAGCGACGCCGCCGCAAAAAAGCGTCTCGCCAGCGGGCGCCGCCCACTCCCGATTTGCGATACGATTATATATCGTTCGTTCAGGGAATTTTTCCCGGCCCTGACCGCAGACAATTGCGACCTCAGGGTTGGTTCCCAGAAATGCCACGGCAGTCTCAATCCAGTTCGGGGCGATTTCACAGTCGCCGTCGACAAACTGGATCAGCGCAGGCGCGCCTTGCGCGTCTAGCCGTTGGGCGCCAGCATTGCGCGCCCGCGCGGCGGTGAAGGGTTTGTCCATATCAAGCGCGACGACATCAGCGCCCAACGCGCGCGCCGCATCGACGCTGTCATCGGTGGAGCCGGAATCGACATAAACAATTCTGCGGCCCTCGCCTGCCGCCGATTTCAGGCAGGCGATCAGCCGCGCGCCTTCATTGCGGCCGATAATGACAATGCCGATATCGGCGACGTTATATGAATGCGTATCCATGGAAGCGCGGTCTAACCTGACTTGGCGCCGAAGGCGATGCGCCGATAAGGCCCGCTTACAAAAATTTTGACGTTTTTAGAGCGCCGGTCAGGCGTATCGCCGTCCGCCGCCGAACATGGCGCCGATGATCCCGAACAGAAAAGACGCCGCGCCCCACAAAACCGCGAAGCCGCCGCCAGCATAGACGGCGCCATGAACGGTGGCCGGGACCGCCGGCTCAAATTGTTTGTAGACGGATGTCGCGATAGTGCGGTCAAGACGGCGCGCAACCAGGAGCGGGCGGACATAATCGCTTGCCGCTTCCAACATGGCGAGATGCTGTTTGAGATAGCCAAGGCGCTCCACCGACGTGTCATAGCTGCCGCACATTGTTTTGAGGAGGTCTTCAGATTCGCGACATTCGCTTAGCGCCGCCTCGCGGGTGTAGCCATGGGCGGTCATGTCGGCGTCATAGGTGGCGACCATTGTCGTCAGCTCGTCGACGCGCCCTTGCAGGCTTTGCATATATTGCAGCGTAAATCCCGGCGCCTGCGCGCCGATCAGCGCACCGGCGATGCCTAAAAGAAAAGCCAGAAAACGTCCCATGAAGCCCACCCCTCGTGACGGCGACAATTCACCCCGGCCCCGATTTTGGCCCATCGGCGCGGTAAAAGCCATATAGCGAAATCAATGAATATTGATTTCGCTATGGTTTGTTTTCGCTCGCGGCTAATCCTTGCTGCGCAAGGGCCTGCGCGGGCCGCGCGCGAATGCGCGCTATCTAATAATTCGACCGCCTTCGCGGTCGGTGAGCAAAAGCGCCGGGGCGCAGTCGCGCCCTTTTGGAAGCAACATTCACGTTAATCGGTATAATAGCGGCGAAGCAGTGCGAATTGGCGCCGGCGCCGGGCTATTTTTTGCGTGAAGCGATGAAAAGCCCGATCAGTCCGGTCAGCATCAGGGCAAAGCCGGCGGGGAGCGGCACGACCATATCCGGCAGATCGTCAAACGGGTCGTCGAAAGGGTCTTCAGGCGGATCGCCAATGGGGCCAATGGGGTCTGGCGGCGGCGCAACCGGCGCGTCTTGCCCAGGGGGATTGTCGCCGGGGGGCGCCGTGTTTCCTGGCGGCGGGGCTTGCGCGGTCAGGCCCAAAGGGATGAGTGAACCGGGAAGCCCGCTGCCGGGGACAAACCCGGCCCTGCCAGGCTTGCCGTCTGGGGCCAGTGCCAGGCCGATCGGCGAGCCGATGGTGTTTGTTTGCGGCCCGGTCGCCCCGGCGTCGCCATCGGCAATCGCCGAGACCATGGCGGTGGTCAAATTCCCCACGCCGGAGCCTGCGCGCGCGCTTAGCTTTGGCGCAGCGGCGAAGGCGGGCGCCGGATGGCCTCCCGGCGCCGGCAGACAGTCAATTTCCATCCCCGGGCGGGCGATACCCCCTGGCTGTCCCAGAGTTGGGCAGTCTTGCGCGGTCAGGCGGCGTGTCGCAATCGGCCCAGTGGTTGGATCTGGGGCGCCATTTTCGGACAGATTGGCGCGCGCTGGCGGCGCAGCCGCTGCAAAAGCGGTCCCATGCGTGACGCCAAGACGGTACGCCGTCGGCGTCAAAGCCGCCGTCGTCATTGCAAAAAAGATAATTAACGCCAAGACTTCACGGCGTTTCATGGCCTGCACCCGTCATTTGTGACAGAGGCAAGACTTCAAGACTGGCGCCAGATTTTACGGCAATTTTCGGTATTGATAGCGGCCCGGGGGCTGACAAGCGCCATTAGGCGCCTTATATAGCCCTCAAACGCTGTCGAATAATCGAAAGCGGGCCCCGCGGGGCCCGCTTTTTCATTACCAGATCTGGTGTTTAAAAGGCCCGAAGTTTGACACTGCAAGACCAACACTTGTTTGAGCTTATCAACCCTGCCGTAGAAGCTGCCGGGTTTGAGCTGGTGCGCGTCAAGCTAACCGGCGGCAATACCAAAGTTCTCCAGATTATGGCCGAGCGTTCTGACAAAACCATGACAGCAAAAGACTGCGCCAGCCTGTCGCGGGCGCTGTCGCCGGTGTTGGAGGAGGCCGACCCGATTGACGGCAGTTACAACCTCGAAGTGTCCTCGCCGGGGATCGACCGTCCGCTGGTGCGGGCGAAAGATTTTGAAGACTGGCGCGGCTGGCCGGCGAAGCTGGAACTGAACCGGCTGGTTGAGGGCCGCAAAAGATTTTCCGGCGTCGTCGCCGGCATCGATGACGGTAAGGTTGCGTTTGATATTGAGGGCGAGGACGAGACCGCGCTCTTTCCAATGGAGTGGATAGCCAGCGCCAAGCTGGTTTTGACCGATGAGTTGGTTAGCGAAAGCCTGAAAGCGGCAAAACACAATATGCAGGAGCAAGAACATCATGACGGAGACCAATCGTGAACGCGATTAGCGCCAATAAACTTGAATTGATCCAGATCGCCGATGCGGTCGCTCGCGAGAAATCGATTGAGCCAACGCTGGTGATCGAGGCGATGGAAGACGCGCTCGCCCGGGCGGCGCGCTCGC
>JAJFGE010000122.1 GCA_021776295.1 Hyphococcus sp. | reverse complement strand
CGCGCGCCACAGACACGACAAAAGGGCGCTTGAGCTACGGACAAGCTCCACGCACACCGCACTCGCCAAACCGCAAACTTTGGGTTATTCAGCAGCAGGACTCTCTAAATAAACGCGGGAGCCAAAGGGCGCAGGCCAAATTGCCCATAGTAAGGACGGCCTGCAGGTCATCACTTGATGAATATCAAGCGTTCGTTTGGCGTCGGTCAGGCGGCTATTTGGCGTTTTGTAGTCGCCCGCATGACCGATTATCTGCGCCGTCTTGTTTCTTCGATTTACAGACTAAATTCAGAAGCTTGCCTGTTGTCGCGATGTCCGGTGTGAGTCAAAAAGGCGACAGAAAAACGCTGCTTTGTGCAACACGAATGGGGCGATTATCATGCAAAACCTAAACACCATCACGCGGGCCCAGCAAAATAACGCTTTGGGCGCCAGTACGATTTCATTCACAGTGTGCTTTGCCGTCTGGACGATATTCTCAATCATCGGCATCCAGATAAAACAGGATTTAGGCCTTAACGAAACCCAGTTCGGACTGCTTGTCGCGACGCCAATTTTGACCGGTTCCTTAAGTCGCATTTTCTTAGGTATATGGGCTGACCAGTTTGGCGGACGGCGCGTCTTTACGGTGGTCATGCTGCTGACCTCGATTGCGGTCTTTCTACTCTCGACGGTTTCGACATATCCAATGTTCCTCCTGGCCGCGCTTGGGGTTGGCCTTGCTGGCGGGTCCTTCGCCGTCGGTATCGCCTATACATCCCGGTGGTTTGATAACGAGCGCCAGGGCACGGCGCTCGGCATCTTCGGCATGGGCAATGTTGGCGCGGCGGTGACGAGTTTCGGGGCGCCGTTTTTGCTGGTCGCATTGGGTTGGGAAAAAACTGCGCAAATCTATGCATTGGTGATGCTCGTCACGGCAGTGTTGTTTTACCTGTTCACCAAAGAAGACCCGGTGACGGCAGCACGAAAGGAGCGCGGAGAAAAACCGTTCAACGCGCTCATGGAGCTGTCGCCGCTTAAAAGACTGCAAGTCTGGCGTTTTGCTCTGTATTATTTCTTTGTCTTTGGCGCTTTTGTTGCGCTGGCTTTGTGGTTGCCGCGCTATTTGATTGGCGTTTACGGCCTCGACATCAAAACCGCGGGCATGCTTGCCGCATTCTATGCAGTGCCGGCCAGTATTTTCCGCGCTTATGGCGGGCATCTTTCCGACAAATATGGCGCCCGTAAAGTTATGTATTGGACATTTAGCGTGGCTGCGGTCGCCACCTTTATGTTATCCTATCCGCATACAGATTATACTATTCACGGCATCGAAGGGCCAATTTCATTCTCAACACAAATGGGCCTAGTCCCCTTTGTCATCACTATATTTGTGCTTGGCTTTTTCATGTCCCTGGGTAAAGCCGCCGTCTATAAACACATCCCGGTTTACTACCCAAATCATGTCGGGGCGGTTGGCGGCCTTGTCGGTATGGTTGGTGGGTTAGGCGGCTTCGTTCTGCCGATTGCATTTGGCGTGATGAATGACCTCACCGGCATATGGACCAGTAGTTTCATGTTGCTGTTTGCGATTGTTGTCATCGCCATGGTGTGGATGCATGTGACGATCCGTCAAATGGAACGCAAAGTGCTGTCGACCGAGCTGGATGCGCTGCCGCAGTTCCCGGAAATGCAGGAAGTTCACACCATAGAACATAAAGAACGCGTCAGTCCGGTGCTTGAAGATTGGCGGCCTGATGACGAAACGTTCTGGAAAGAAAAAGGCGCACGCATAGCCAACCGCAATTTGTGGATTTCTATCCCGGCGCTGCTTCTGGCGTTTTCCGTCTGGATGGTGTGGAGCGTGGTTGTCGCCAAGCTGCCCTCGGTCGGGTTCAACTATTCAACCGACCAGTTGTTCTGGCTGGCGGCTTTGCCAGGGCTTTCTGGCGCAACGTTGCGAATTTTTTATTCCTTCATGGTGCCGATCTTTGGCGGGCGCCTATGGACGACGATGACGACTGCCTCCTTGCTGATACCGGCCTTTGGCATCGGTTACGCGGTGCAAAATCCGGATACGCCCTACTTTATCTTCCTGGTGTTGGCGCTGTTATGCGGTTTTGGCGGCGGCAATTTTGCCTCGTCCATGGCCAATATCAGCTTCTATTATCCTAAAGCCCAAAAAGGCAACGCATTGGCGCTCAATGCCGGGCTTGGCAATCTCGGCGTCAGCGTCATGCAGTTCCTGGTGCCGTTAGTGATAACCGCTGGCGTGTTCGGCATTATCGGCGGCGAGGCGCAAACTACGAGTGCCGGCGAATTATTGTGGCTGCAAAATGCCGGCTTTATCTGGGTGCCATTCCTTCTTATCGCAACCGCTGCGGCATGGTTTGGCATGAACGATATCGCTTCGGCTAAAGCGTCTTTCGGCGAGCAGGCGGTGATTTTCACGCGCAAACATAACTGGATCATGTGCTGGCTCTATACCGGTACGTTCGGTTCCTTCATCGGCTATGCGGCAGGTTTCCCGCTGTTGATGAAAACCCAGTTTCCTGAAGTCAACGCCTTAAGCTTTGCTTTTCTGGGACCGCTGGTCGGCGCGCTGTCGCGCTCAATGACCGGCTGGATGGCCGACAAATGGGGCGGCGCGCGGGTTACGTTCTGGGTGTTCCTCTCCATGATTATTGCGGTTGGCGGCGTTTTATATTTCCTCGGCATTAAAGATCAACCGGGCGCCTTCTGGGGCTTCTTTGCAATGTTCATGTTCTTGTTCTTTGCAACCGGCGTCGGCAACGCTTCTACGTTCCAGATGATCCCTGTCATCATGCGCGAGGAAATTTCGCGGCTGATGCCGTTGCTGAACCCGGCGGAGCGGATGCGTCAGGCGGAAAAAGAATCCGCCGCCATCATCGGCTTCACTTCGGCCATGGCCGCTTATGGCGCGTTCTTTATTCCCAAATCCTACGGCTCGTCGATTTCTTTAACCGGCGGACCGGAAGGCGCGCTCATGGCTTTCCTTATCTTCTACGCTACCTGTGCGGCGCTGACCTGGTTCATCTATTCGCGCAAAGGCGGGATGCTCCACGATATTGAGCGCGGCCGCAAACAAGCCGCCACAGGGCCAACAAATCTTCCCGAAGGAGAAACGGCATGAGCCATATTCTTAATCGCTTATCTTACTTTAAGAACCGCGTCAGCGATTACTCCGATGGCCATGGCGTTGTCACCAAGGAAGACAGAACCTGGGAGGATGCTTACCGCAAGCGCTGGCAACATGATAAAATCGTGCGCTCGACCCACGGCGCCAATTGCACCGGCTCTTGCAGCTGGAAGATTTATGTCAAAGGCGGAATTGTCACCTGGGAAACACAGCAGACGGACTATCCGCGAACCCGGCCGGACCTGCCCAATCACGAACCGCGCGGATGTTCTCGCGGCGCCAGCTATAGCTGGTATCTTTACAGCGGCAATCGGTTGAAGCACCCGCTTATCCGCAGCCGGCTTTTAAAGGCCTGGCGTGAAGCACGCGCAATCCGCGAGCCGGTCGCGGCTTGGGGCTCTATCGTCGAGGACCCGACCAAGCGCGCATCATACGTAAAGCTGCGCGGCCATGGCGGTTTTGTCCGCGCCGACTGGGCCGAGGTGAATGAAATCATCGCCGCCGCCAACGCCTACACCGCGAAAAAACATGGTCCCGACCGCATCATTGGTTTCTCGCCGATTCCGGCAATGTCGATGGTCTCTTATGCGGCGGGCTCGCGCTACCTGTCACTGCTCGGCGGAACCTGCATGAGTTTTTACGACTGGTATTGCGACCTGCCGCCAGCAAGCCCGATGACCTGGGGCGAACAAACCGACGTTCCCGAAAGCGCGGACTGGTATAATTCCGGCTTCATCATGTTATGGGGCTCGAACGTACCGCAGACCCGTACGCCCGATGCGCATTTCTTCACCGAGGCGCGTTATAAAGGCGCCAAGGCGGTGGTGATTTCACCGGATTATTCCGAAGCCTCAAAATTCGGCGATGTCTGGCTGTCGCCCAAACAGGGAACCGATGCAGCGCTCGCCATGGCGTTCGGTCATGTTATTCTCAAGGAGTTTTATCTCGACCGGCAGGTGGACTACTTTCAGGAATACGCCCGGCAATATACCGACATGCCAATGCTGGTGCGGCTGATCAAAAAAGACGGACGGCTGCAACCGGATCGGTTGCTGCGCGCCTCTGATTTCGACGGTTCGTTGGACGAAGACAATAACCCGGAATGGAAAACCATCGCCTTTGATAAAAACGCCGGGCGCGTCGTCTGTCCCCGCGGCTCTATCGGTTTTCGCTGGGGCGAGCAGGGAAAATGGAACCTTGAAGAAAAGTCCGCCAATGGCGACGACATCGATCTGTCTATTTCCCTGATCGACAATCGCGATGACGCGGTCGACGTGGCGTTTCCGTATTTTGGTAACCGCCAACATGACCATTTCCACGGCACAGACCATCCAGATGTGCTTGAGCGCCGCGTTCCGGTTAAACGCCTGCAATTGAAAGAAGGCGAGACTTTCGTTGCGACAGTGTTTGATTTGATGTGCGCCAATTACGGCCTTGACCGCGGGCTCGGCGGCGAATGGGCGGCAAAGTCTTTTGACGAAGACATCCCCTATACGCCGGCCTGGCAGGAAAAAATTACCGGCGTGGCGCGCGATCAGGTGATCGCTGTTGCGCGCGGCTTTGCCGACAATGCCGAGAAGACCCGCGGCAAGTCCATGGTCATCGTCGGGGCCGGTCTCAACCACTGGTACCACATGGACATGAATTATCGCGGCATCATCAATATGCTGGTGATGTGCGGTTGCGTCGGCCAGTCGGGCGGCGGCTGGTCGCATTATGTCGGCCAGGAAAAACTCAGACCCCAGACAGGCTGGCAACCGCTCGCCTTCGGTCTCGACTGGTCTCGACCGCCGCGGCAAATGAACTCCACTTCGTTCTTCTATGCGCATACGGACCAGTGGCGTTATGAAACGCTAGGGCTTGACGAAATTCTCTCCCCCGTGGCGCCGGAAGGAAAATGGAGCGGCTCGCTGATCGACTTTAACGTGCGCGCCGAACGCATGGGATGGCTTCCATCGGCGCCCCAGCTTCAGCGCAATCCGCTGGAGATTGCCAAGGATGCGGCGGCGGCGGGGATGGAAGCGAAGGACTATGTGGCGCGCGAGTTGAAGTCCGGCGCGCTCAAAATGTCTTGCGACGACCCGGACGATCCCGCTAACTGGCCGCGCAACATGTTTGTGTGGCGCTCTAACCTGCTCGGATCTTCCGGCAAGGGCCATGAATATTTCCTGAAACACCTTTTGGGCGCCTCTCACGGTGTTCAGGGCAAGGACCTTGGACAAACGGGCGGGCAAAAACCCGAAGAGGTCGCCTGGCGCGAAGAGGCGCCGGAAGGAAAGCTTGACCTTCTGGTGACCATCGACTTTCGCATGTCGACAACCTGCGTTTACTCCGACATCGCGCTGCCGACGGCGACGTGGTATGAGAAAAATGATCTCAACACGTCGGACATGCATCCCTTTATCCATCCCTAACAAAATGCAGTCGACCCGCTTTGGGAAAGCAAAAGCGACTGGGAGATATTCAAAGGCATTGCAAAAACTTTCTCCGAAATCGCCCCCGAAGTGTTGGGCGTCGAAAAAGATGTTGTGCTGATCCCAACCCTTCACGACACGCCGGGCGAGTTGGCCCAGGCGTTGGATGTGAAGGACTGGAAGCACGGACAGGTTGAACCTGTTCCCGGCAAAACTATGCCAGCTGTGGCTGTTGTCGAGCGCGATTATCCGAACCTGTATAAACGCTTTACCGCGCTTGGGCCGTTGCTGGAAAAACTCGGCAATGGCGGCAAAGGCATCGGCTGGAACACCGAGCATGAGGTCGAGCACCTCAAAGCGCTTAACGGCGTCGTCACGGAAGAAGGCCCGACCCAAGGCATGGCGCGCATCAATAGCGATATCGATGCAACAGAAGTCATCTTGATGCTGGCGCCGGAAACCAACGGCGAAGTAGCGGTGAAAGCCTGGGATGCGCTTACCAAAATTACAGGACGCGAACATGCGCATCTGGCTATTCCTAAGGAAGACGAAAAAATCCGCTTCCGTGACATCGTCGCCCAGCCGCGCAAGATTATTTCATCGCCCACATGGTCCGGTATTGAATCAGAAAAGGTCTGTTACAATGCCGGCTATACCAATGTGCATGAGCTAATCCCGTGGCGAACGCTCACCGGGCGCCAGCAGTTGTATCAGGACCATCTGTGGATGCGCGCCTTTGGCGAGACCTTATGTGTTTATCGCCCGCCTATTGACACAAAAGCCATCGCGCCGGTGATCAACCAAAAGGACAATGGTGAAAAGCAGATTGTTTTGAACTTCATTACCCCGCACCAGAAATGGGGTATACATTCTACCTATACGGACAATCAACTGATGCTGACCTTGTCTCGCGGCGGGCCGATTGTCTGGCTCAGCGAGGATGATGCGCGCGAGGCCGGGATTGTCGATAATGACTGGATTGAGGCCTATAATTCCAATGGCGCCTTAACCGCGCGGGCCGTCGTTTCCCAACGCGTCAAGCCGGGCATGATCATGATGTATCACGCCCAGGAAAAGATTGTGAATGTGCCAGGCTCTGAAATTACCGGCAATCGCGGCGGCATCCATAACTCGGTAACGCGGACTGTCTTGAAGCCGACCCACATGATCGGCGGTTACGCCCAACAGTCCTATGGTTTTAACTATTACGGCACGGTGGGCTCGAATCGTGATGAATTCGTCATTGTACGGAAGATGAAAAAAGTCGACTGGCTAGATGGCCCGGCGCAAAAACTGGAGGCCGTGACATGAAAATCCGTGCACAAATATCGATGGTCCTCAATCTCGACAAATGCATTGGCTGTCATACCTGCTCTGTAACTTGCAAGAATGTCTGGACCGGTCGCGAGGGTGTGGAATATGCCTGGTTCAATAATGTCGAGACCAAACCCGGCATTGGTTACCCGGATAATTGGGAAGACCAGGCCAAATGGAATGGCGGCTGGGAGCGGAAGAAAAACGGCAAGCTGCTGCCAAAGATGGGCGGCAAGCTAAAAGTGCTCGCCAAGATTTTTGCAAATCCGGATCTGCCTGAAATTGACGACTACTACGAGCCGTTCACTTTCGACTATGAGCATTTGCAAAAAGCCCCGGAAATGAGCGCCCAACCGGTGGCGCGTCCGCGCTCGCTGATTACCGGCGAGCGGATGGAGAAAATCAACAAAGGCCCGAACTGGGAGGAAATCCTTGGCGGTGAATTTTCCAAACGGTCCAAAGACTACAATTTCGCAGAAATCGAAAAGGAAATCTACGGGCAGTTTGAAAACACTTTCATGATGTACCTGCCGCGCCTGTGCGAGCATTGCCTAAATCCGGCTTGCGTCGCGGTGTGTCCGTCCGGCGCCATCTATAAGCGCGAAGAGGACGGCGTTGTTTTGATTGACCAGAACAAATGCCGCGGCTGGCGCATGTGTGTATCGGGCTGTCCTTATAAAAAGATTTATTACAATTGGAGTTCGGGGAAATCGGAAAAATGCACGCTGTGTTATCCGCGCCTTGAATCCGGCCAGCCAACGGTGTGTTCAGAAACCTGCGTCGGACGTATTCGCTATCTCGGCGTTGTGCTTTACGATGCGGACCGTATCGGTGAGGCGGCGGCGGTTGAAAAAGAGACCGACCTTTATCAGAGCCACCTTGATATATTCCTCGACCCGAATGACCCGGAAGTCCAGCGTCAGGCCCGCGCGGACGGTGTTCCCGATACGTGGCTGGAAGCGGCCAAGAAGTCGCCGATCTGGAAAATGGCGATGGAATGGAAAATCGCCTTTCCTCTGCATCCGGAATATCGAACGCTGCCGATGGTCTGGTATGTGCCGCCCTTGTCGCCGATTCAATCGATGGCGGAAGCAGGCGCCTTCGGTGAGAAGGGCGCGATGCCCAATGTACGCAACTTGCGCATCCCGCTCAAATATCTTGCCAACCTGCTGACGGCGGGCGATGAGGAACCGGTGGCTCTGGCGCTCGAGAAACTGATCGCCATGCGTAGTTTTATGCGCTCGAAATCCTATGAAGGCGCCGAAGACACATCGCTGCCCGACAAGGTTGGCATGACGCCGCAACAAGTTGATGAAATGTATCACTTGATGGCGATCGCCAACTATGAGGATCGTTTCGTCATTCCCACTACCCACCGAGAATATGCTGAAAACGCCTATGACCTGAAGGGCGATTGTGGCTTCAGCTTCGGGGAAGGCTGCGGCGAGCCAAAGCAAGCCGTGGAATGGACCGGTCTGTTCGCCAAACGTCCCGCGAGAGAAAAGGTTTAAAGGAGCAACCAGATGACAAACACATATAAAGCCCTCTCAGCGCTTCTTTCCTACCCTTCCGCAGATTTAAAAGATGCAGCCGATGACATTCGCGATGTTCTTTATAAAGAAGCACTAGCGCCAGACTGGGCCTTGCGCCAGCTTGACCGGCTGATCGATGATTTAAGAACGCTCGACCTGCTGGAATTGCAAGAGCGTTATGTCTTCCTGTTCGATCGTACGCGGTCATTATCGCTCCACCTGTTTGAACATGTGCATGGCGAGTCGCGAGACCGCGGTCAGGCGATGGTGGATTTAAAGGCGCTCTATGCCGAAGGCGGCCTTGACGCAAATTCCGCTGAGTTACCGGATTTTCTGCCGTTGTTTTTGGAATATTTGTCAACCCGGCCGATGGAAGAAGCGCGCACGCTACTCACCGAGCCCTTAAGCGTTATCGCCGCTCTGAAGGAACGCCTTGCAAAACGCAAAACACCATATGCCGCAGTCCTGCGGGTGTTGGAGGCGATGGCGGGGAGGGCGCCGGCGCAATCGGAGCTCGATGAATTGCGCAAAGCCCCGGACGATGACCCCAATGATCTCAAAGCGCTTGATGAGGCCTGGGAGGATGAGCCGGTGACCTTTGGTCCAGGTGAGGAGGGCTGCCCGAAAGTTGATCAGATGCTGGAACGCATGGGCGTCGATAGCGCTAAAACTCATAGCGCTACGGTGACGGGAGGGCGGTCATGACGGATTATCTCAATTCGTTTCTGTTTGGATACTACCCCTACCTCGCGCTTGCGGTTTTATTCGTCGGTTCGGTATTACGCTTTGAACACGGACAATATTCCTGGCGCTCCGGCTCTAGCCAACTCTTGCGCCGCAAACAATTGATGGCTGGCAGCATCCTGTTCCACGTAGGTATCCTGATCATCTTCTTCGGCCACCTCGTTGGTCTGTTAACGCCGATTTGGGTGTTCGATACGCTCGGAATTTCCCATACTGCTAAACAGCTTCTTGCGGTAATCGTCGGCGGCCTTGCAGGTGTGATGTGTTTTGTTGGAATGGTCTTGCTCATTCATCGACGCCTGTTCGATGCGCGTGTCCGCGCCACGTCAAGCTTTGGAGACACGGCGATTTTACTACTTATCTTCGCACAGTTAAGCCTCGGTCTATCGACGATATTTGTATCGCTGAACCACCTCGATGGCCATGAGATGGTGAAGTTCATGGGTTGGGCGCAGCGGATTTTTACATTCCGCAGCGGTGCGGCAGAGCTTGTCGCCAATGTGCACCCAATCTTTAAAGCCCACCTCGTTCTCGGCCTGACGATTTTCCTGGTGTTTCCGTTTACGCGCCTCGTGCACATGCTGAGTGCGCCGGTCTGGTATTTAAACCGACGCGGTTATCAGATTGTCAGGACGCGCAAACAACAATCTGGCAATCAATCAACTACGCCTGCGGAGTAAAACGGGCGACCTTATTGTGGAGTGAGTGATGAAAAAGGAAATATTTTTAGTGGCGTCATGTCTTGCGATATTTACGGCCGGACAAGTTTTTGCTGAAGATGAGCCGATCAGCGATGATGGTCCGATTATCGAAGCGATCAAGAACAGTAAGCCGCTTATAGATGTTCGCTACCGCTTTGAAACCAAGGACCAGGACGGTTTCGCTCAGGACGCCTACTCAAATACAATAAGAACGCGGCTCGGATTTGAAACCGGCGAGGTCTATAACCTCAAAGTCCTGGTTGAATTTGAAAATGTCGCCTCGATTGGTGATGACCATTTCAATTCGACGACCAATGGCCGCACGCAGTTTCCGGTGATTGCCGATCCCAACGTGACGGAGATTAACCGCGCCCAGGTCACGTTTACCGGCATCGACAAGACCGCCATCACCGTTGGCCGCCAACGTTTCAATCTCAACAATCATCGCTTTGTCGGTGCTGTCGATTTTCGTCAGAACCAGCAGACATTTGATGCGGCGCGGTTTTCAACCAAGCTGATTGACCACGTCACATTCGACTATCTTTATATCAGCCGCGTTCACCGCATCTTTGGCGACAATAATCCGGCTGGTGAGTTTAACAGCGACAGCCATGTTTTATCTGCGATCATCGATGGTGATGAGTTGGGTACGCTTAAAACTTATGGCGTTATCCTCGATCTGGAAGAGACGCCGGCGCTGTCGTCGCAAAGCTGGGGCGCGCGTTATGAAAATATCGTCACACTAGATGAAGATGCTGGCATCAAACTTGGCGTTGTTGCAGAATATGCAACTCAATCGGACAATGCAGCCAACCCGATCGACTATCGCGAGGCCTATCTCCATGGCGAGGCCTCGCTAAGCGTCGCGCCGTTCACCGGCAAGCTGGGCTATGAAAAACTTGGTGGAGACGGAACGTCTTCGTTCAAGACGCCGCTCGCGACTTTGCACAAGTTTCAAGGCTTTGCCGACGTCTTTTTGGTAACGCCGGCAGCTGGCCTTCAAGATGTCTATGGAACGATTGCTTACAACTGGAAGAACGCGCCATTCGGAACGGGCGTAAAATTTTTCGCCACCTATCACGATTTTAAATCTGATGTCGGTTCGCTTGATCTCGGCGACGAATTTGATGCTGGCATGTCGGTGAAATTTTGCAAGCACTGGTCAATAAATCTCAAAGGCGCCGTTTATAATGGCGGCGCATCCAACATCGCGGATCGGAATTTGATTTGGGCGGCGTTGAGGTTTCAATATTAAGGGAGAGCGGTTATGAATGTCACAAGCCACACGCCAAACGATAAAGCTGACGCGGCGCAAGAAAGCCGTGAAGCCATAAACCCTTGGGATATTGAGCCGCCGTCGCCTGAATTGCTTGGCAATCCCATCGAATTTCTGTTCGTGGAACATAATCGACAACGCCAGGCGGCAAATATTCTACATCTGGTTGCGGATGGCGAGGTTAACAAAGCCGGCGTCAAAAAACTAATTGATTTTCTTGAGACCGATTTTGCCGTTCACGTCGCTGATGAAGAGCTGTGCTTTTTTCCGCTATTGCTGCAGCACTGCCCGCCTGAAGACAATATCGACAAACTTATTGAACGGTTGGCCGACGAGCACAAGAAAGACGAAGCGACAGTTACGGGTATGATGAGCATGTTGAACGACGTGCTGGCCGGTGAAAAGTTCAATGATAAAGCCAGTCGAACGATCCGCGGTTTCGCGGAACATATCCTTCAACACCTCGCTCTGGAAAACGCAGTCCTGTTGCCGATAGCCCGCGCGCGGCTAGACGATAAGGCGCTTTGCGCCTTATCGGATATGATGAAGGAACGCCGCCTGGGATCATAGGCTGATAACCAGAAACGCGTCCGGAAATCGGGCTTTGTTGCGGCGCATAGCAAACGCAAAGGCGTCTTTCAGGCAAACGCAATCATCTGCATCGCTACGTTTGCTCCAGTTCGAAAAAGCCGACCGACCCGAAAATAAATTTATTTGATTGCAAAATGCGCCGCGCAGGTCAGAACAACATGCATCCGTATTTGGCGCGATGATTGACATCACGGGTTGGGGGGTGGTGGCGGTTTTGACCCCGTCAGGGTTGATCGTCACTGCAATTGTTTGTCCTGTAGATGGACACGCTGTCGTTAAGACAGCCGGCTGGCCCAGAATTGCCGGAAGAAACAGGGCGCCGAATAGACACCATGTATAAAGGGTCTGCGCGCCAACTTTGAATTAGAGCAAAATGCGTTAAATGCGAATCGTGCATTTTGCTCTAGGTCACATACCCATAAACGGGATTCCCATTTCAGTCGAACTGTGATTCATTTTCTCCAGCGATGGAGGAGTTTATGGCGCGGTTTGATTTGAGTGATTTCGAATGGTCGGTGATCCAGCCGTTACTGCCGAA
>JAJFGE010000121.1 GCA_021776295.1 Hyphococcus sp. | reverse complement strand
TCGCCTCAACCTCGCGGTTGAAATATTTACGCACGCCCGCAGATAGGCGTTCGGTCGCATGGCCCTGCAGCGCATCGCCCAGCTCCATGTTTTTACCGCTGACCTGAATGTCCATTGAAACTCCTCATCGCGGCGGCAAGGTTCGTCCCTCGCCATCATCAATACGGCCATCACTAGGGATCTGGCCATCGCCCCATATATTGGCGCCTAGCCGCGCCGATTAAAGGTTTAGATGGCGCTTTGCAACATCGCCCGGCGGCGCTGCACGGAGGACGGAATATTGAGCGTTTCACGGTATTTGGCGACTGTTCGGCGGGCAATCGCAACCCCTTCGGTCTGCAATAGCTCGACAATCTTGTCATCGGACAGGATGGCGCTGCTGGTTTCAGCGTCAACCAATTCGCGAATCCGGTGCCGCACCGCCTCAGCCGAATGCGAATCGCCGCCGCTGGAGGAGGCGATGGCGGCGGTGAAGAAATATTTCAACTCAAACAGGCCGCGCGGCGTCGCCATATATTTGTTTGAGGTAACGCGCGATACGGTGGATTCATGCATCTCGATGGCGTCGGCGACGTTTTTTAAATTCAACGGGCGCAGATGTTTTACGCCGCGGACGAAAAATTCATCCTGCTGGCGGACAATTTCGCTTGAGACTTTCAAAATCGTGCGGGCGCGCTGGTCAAGACTTTTCGCCAACCAGTTGGCGCTGGCGAATTGATCGACAACAAAGGTTTTATCTTTCTCATCGGCGCTGGCCGCAGAAACTTCTGCATAATACCGCTGATTGACAAGAACTCGCGGCAAGGTGTCGTTATTAAGTTCAACTTTCCATCCGCCGTCGGCGGCCTGGCGAATGAACACGTCAGGCGCAATTGCCTGCACCGCGCCGCCGCCATAAGCATAACCGGGCTTTGGCGTTAGGGCGCGCACTTCGGCAATCATCTCGCGCACATCTTCTTCGTCCGCCTGCGTTGCTTTCATCAGACCTTTAAGGTCGCCCTTCGCCAGCAATTCCAAATTATTGACAAAGGCGTGCATCGCCGGATCGCAACGGTCAGCCTCTTTGAGTTGTAGCGTCAGGCATTCCTTCAGATCGCGCGCGCCGACGCCGCTGGGCTCGAATGTAGTGATCAATGCGTGGGTCGCCTCGACATCGGACATGTCAGCGCCGAGGCGCTCGGTGATTGCATCCAGCGCTTCGGGCAGGTAGCCAGCTTCGTCGATAAGGTCGATAAGATAGGCGCCGACAAACAACTGAATGGGATCGCGGGTTGCGACCTGAAGCTGTTCGGTGAGGTGGTCGGCGAGGGATATTTCCTTGCTGAGCGTTGCGTCAAACTGGCGGTCGTCGCCCGGCGCGCGGCTGGCTCCGGCGGAGGCCCAATCATTGGTGCGGTAATCTGAGGCGGCGGTATCGCTGCCGGACCCACCGGGGTCGATATCCTCATACTCCGTATCGAGAGATTCGCGCGCTTCGCGTTGCGCGCTTTCATCGCTGAGGTCGACTTCGCTGGTTGTGGGTTGTTGTTTTTCTCCCTCTTTCTCACCGCGTCGTTCAGCCGGTGCGTCGGCCGGCGTCTCATCGGCTTCGAGAAACGGGTTTTCTTCAAGCTGTTCGGCGACAAATTCGGAAAGCTCAAGATTGGACAATTGCAGCAATTTGATCGCCTGCTGTAATTGCGGCGTCATAACAAGTTGCTGAGATTGTCTGAATTCTAGTTTCGGGCCTGACGCCACAATGCCCCTACCCTTCGCTACATCTGAAAGCGGTCGCCGAGATAAACGCGGCGAACATCTTTGTCGCCGACAATATCTCCCGGCGCGCCTTCAATCAGCACTTCGCCTTCGTGAATAATGTACGCCCGGTCAATAATATCGAGCGTTTCGCGGACATTGTGATCGGTGATTAAAACCCCGAGACCGCGCTCTTTTAAATGTGAAACCAACTCGCGGATTTCTGCAATCGCCAGCGGGTCGATCCCGGCAAACGGCTCGTCGAGCAGCATGTAGGATGGCGCAGTCGCCAGCGCGCGGGCGATTTCCACGCGCCTGCGTTCACCGCCCGACAGCGCCAGCGCTGGTGCGCCGCGCAGATGGGTGATGTGAAATTCATTGAGGAGTTCGTCGATAATCGCCTGCTGTTTGTCTTTGTTTTTCTCGACCAGCTCAACCACGGCGCGAAGATTTTGCTCAACCGACAGGCCGCGGAAGATGGACGCTTCCTGCGGCAGATACCCAAGCCCAAGTCTTGCGCGCTGATACATCGGAAGATGGGTGACGTCATGGCCGTCAATATGGATCTCGCCGCGATCGGCTGGAATAAGCCCGGTGATCATGTAAAAGCAGGTGGTTTTGCCGGCGCCGTTGGGCCCGAGCAGGCCGACAACTTCGCCGCGTTTGACGCTCATCGAAACGCCGCGCACTACCGGTCGCCGCTTGAACGATTTGCCAAGCCCGTTGGCGATCAGCGCGCCGCCGCCCTCGACCACGGTCGGTTTCAGCGTGCCGGATTGCTCAGTCGCATTGGCGACGGCTGGGTTATGTTCGGGCGGTTCCATAGTACTACTCATTAAGGCCGTCTCTCTTTAACTTTTTGTGAAGTTCCAACTTTAACCATTAAGTTTGTTGATCTTTTCCGGTGTAGAAAATGCCGCGGATGCGTTTGCCTGGCTCGGGTGCGAATTTAATCCTTCCGGTGTCTATCCAGTATATCACCGCGCCTGCGGACATCACCTGTTTGCCCTGGGTGACGATGACATTTTCAGAAACCGTTATGGTGCGCGCGGCGTCGTCGTAATCGGCGCGTTCGCCAGTGATCGCTTCCTGGCCGTTTGAATATCGCACAGCGCCCAGCGCGACGATGGACTGGAATTGACGCTGATCGTTGAGCCTTGCTTCAAGACGGTCAGCGGTCAGGATCGCCTCGCCCTGCACAACCCGGACATGGCCGGTCCAGACCGCAATATTATCCTTAAATTCTGCCGCATCGCCGGTGATATCGATCGGCTCGTCGCTGGAGGCGATCAGCTGCGCATGGCCAGGCCCGACGCTCAAAACAACGGCGATTGCAAACAGGAATAAATTTCGGATCATCAGGTTTTTTCATCTTTCGCGTTTTTTTGCTCCGCTGGCGTATCATTTCCGACAGATTGTAGATCTTTTGCCGAGTTCGGGTAGATGCGCATGCTGACATTGCCTTCAAACACAATCCGTTTTTCAGCATTGAACACCATCATCCGGTCCGCCTTTAAGGTTTCGCCGTCCGGCCCTTCACCGCCGACGCCGGCATTGCTGGTGACGGTTTGGTCCTTGATCTGGACGGTGGCGCCGGGCGCGCGCAAAACATAGGCGCCAGCGGCAAGTTCATGTTCGACCTGAACGCCGTCTTTGAGTTCAAGAATGTTTGCGTCAGATTGGTAAACGCCATGTTGGGCGGTGACGATGGTTTTTTCGTCAACGGCGCCTTGGATTGCGCGCGGACGGTCAAGTTCAACAACGTTTTGTCTGGCGGGGTCTTGCTTTGCCGACAAGGCGGTGATTTCAAACGGATTGCCGTCGCCGTCAACACCGGCAAAGCGGGGGTTGGCCATCCGCAATTCATCGGTCGCTGCGGCGATATCTTCGAAATCTTGCAAGAACGCATCATCGACCTGGTTCGACTGCGTGTTGAAGATGAAGGCGCCAATCAGAACGACGGCCAAGGTCGGCAGCGCCACGCGCAGACGTTTGATAAGGCGCGAGCGCGCAGCGGCGGTTTGGCCGGTGGTGCGCGGGCGCATCGGCAGGCTTTCAAGCCTTTTGCGGCGAGAGGGCGGCTGGTCTTGCGCCGTATCTCCAAGCTGGCTGGTGTCCGCGGCGGTCATTTCGTCGGCGCCCTTGATCTTTACTCCCGAGCATCCATCCGGCCTTTTCGCCGAATGAAGCGCCCACCCTCCATATAGTCGCCCCAGCGGCTTTTGGAAGCAAGGGTTTGCCGGCAAAATGAAAATACCGGCGCCAGAGTTTGGCGCCGCCCAGTTCCGGGGCAATCCGGATTTGGCTCAGCAAAGCCTAGGAATGGGCGAATATATCGGTTTCCGGCCAGCCTTCGAGGTCCAGCGCCGCCCGCACCGGCAGAAACTCGAAACAGGCCTGGGCAAGCGCCGCGCGGCCTTCACGGGCGAGCATCGCCTCAAGCCGGTCGCGTAGCGCATGCAGGTGAAGGACATCGGACGCCGCATAGTCGATTTGCGCCGGCGAAAGCGTCTCGGCCCCCCAATCAGAAGACTGCTGTTGCTTGGACATATCAACGCCCAACAGCTCACGGGTGAGATCCTTCAGCCCATGCCGGTCGGTGTAGGTGCGGCAAAGCTTTGAGGCGATTTTGGTGCAGTAGAGCGGTTTCGTATCAACGCCGAGCCAATGCTTGAAGGCGGCGATATCGAACCGCGCATAGTGAAAGATCTTGAGCACGGCGCTATCGACCAGCAGCGCTTTGAGGTTCGGTGCATCATAGCGCTGGCGGTCGAGCTGCACGAGATGGGCGTTGCCGTCTCCGGCCGACAATTGCACAACGCAAAGCGCATCCCGCTTGGTGTTGAGCCCCAAGGTCTCGCTGTCGATAGCGACGACCGCGCCAAGATCGAGACCGGCCGGCAAGTCGCCTTTATGAAGATGGTTGGTCATTGGCCATTCTCTTATTCATCAGTCGTCAGCCCAAGGCTTAACACTGTCAGCAAATTTGTGAAGGCGAGGTTATCACCATCGCCTTACGCCGCCTTGCGGATAATCACCGAGCCGACGGAGTAGCCTGCGCCAAAGCCGCAAATGACGCCGATATCGCCAATGTCGAAATCCGCATTGTGCTTGTGGAAGGCGATGATTGAGCCTGCAGATGAGGTGTTGGCATAAGCGTCGAGCACTACCGGCGCTTCGTCGATGCTGGCATTGCGCCCCAGCACTTTGCGGGCGATGAACTCATTCATGGCGAGGTTAGCCTGATGTAGCCAGAAGCGTTTAACGTTGTCGGGCGCGACGCCGACATCGCGCAAGTGCGTAGAGATAAGCTCGCTCACCATCGGCACGACTTCTTTAAACACTTTACGGCCTTCCTGCATGAACAGCTTGTCCGTGAAGGGATCAGATTGCTGGTCCGCAGGCGCGCCGGTCTCGCGTTCACAATGGTTCATGAACCCGAAATTATTGCGGATATGGTTGGAGAACTTGGTGAGCAGCCGCGTGCCGAGAATGTCCCAGGCTTCGCCCTTTGGTGCGCCGTCGGAACGCTCAAGGATGACCGCTGTCGCGACATCGCCAAAGATGAAATGGCTGTCGCGGTCGCGGAAGTTTAGGTGCGCGGTGCAGATTTCCGGATTGACCATCAAGATGCGCCTCGCGCCGCTGCGGATAAGACCGGCGCCGGTCTGTATGCCGAAGGCGGCGGAGGCGCAGGCGACATTGACGTCAAATCCGAAGCCGTCAATGGCGAGCGCATCTTGGATTTCCACCGCCATCGCCGGATAGCCGCGCTGCATGTTGGAGGCGGCGCAGATGACGCCGTCAATATCACCCGGTCCGAGATCGGCCGCGCGCATTGCATCGCGTGCGGCGTGGACAGCGATTTCTGCAAGTACGGACAGCTCCTCATCCGTCCGCGCATCGATGCGCGGCGCCATCCGGTTGATGTCGAGAATGCCTTGTTTGTCGACCACATAGCGCGACTTGATGCCGGATGCTTTTTCGATGAATTCCGCTGATGATGGTTGCAATGGTTGCAGCCGCCCGGCGTCGATGTCCGCAGCATTTTCCACATTGTACTTATCGACATAGGCGTTGAACGCCGTCACCAGCTCGTCATTGGAAATCGACTGCGGCGGGGTGTACAGACCGGTTGCGACGATGCGCACATCGGATTGGGTATGGGTAGGCTGCTCTGACATGTGGGCGCTTTCAAGAAATGACCAATTGAGATTTAATCTGCGCTGATCTCGTCGCCTGTGCAACTGTGTGTCCGCTCAGCGCGCCAGCTTTTGCACCGCTTTGTGGCGCGGGCAGCCGACTTCGTGGTCATTGACCATGCCGACGGCTTGCATAAAAGCATAAACGATAACCGGGCCGACAAATTTGAAGCCCAGCCGTTTCAACTCTTTTGACATGGCTTCGCTTTCCGGCGATTTCACCATATGGTTGCGATAGTTTTTGACCTTGTTGACGATGGGATCGCCATCGACGAAGCCCCACAGAAAATCAGAAAATGCGCCCGGCCCATCTTTCATAATATCCAGATAGATTTTGGCGTTGCCAATCGCTGCATTGATTTTTGTTTTTGACCGAATGATGCCCGTATCATTCATCAGCCGGTCGATTTTCTTTGGTGTGTAGCGGGTGATTTTCTTGGCATCAAAATCGTTAAAGGCTTTGCGGAAGTTCTCACGCTTATAAAGAATGGTGCGCCAGGAAAGACCGGCTTGAAAGCCGTCAAGAATAAGCTTTTCAAACAACGCACGATCATCATATTCCGGCACGCCCCAATCCTCATCATGATACTGACGGTAGAGCGCATCGTCTTGCGGCGCCCAAAGACAGTGCAGGGTGGGGTGGGGAAGTTTTTTTGTCATGGCTTTGTACTGCTCGACACGTTGACGAGCTTCCAATGACTGGTGGTGTTTGACCAGACCTGAGTGCCAGCGCCTGATGCAAAGACAGAATCGCCAGATTGCAAAACTACCTCCGCATCATACTCGTTAACAAGAATGGCAGTGTTTTTGTCGATCACTGTGATTTTGACATTGCTGAATTCAAGCGACTTATATTTTTTGATCAGTGGAAGTTGCTGATCGTACGTACTTTTAAATTCCCTGAAGGAATGCGTTACCGTGCCGTATTCATTGAGGCTTGTGAATTTATCTGCCTCGAAATAGTTGTAGTAACTGTCTGCATCCAGGGATTTTACCGCTGCTACGAGGCCGGTAAAGGATTGATTTACTGCTTCATGAATTTCGAGCTCTTCTGCTTTTGACAAGTGTGCATCTTGCTGGCTGCAGGCAGACAGGAAGATTGTGCAGGTGAGTATTAATTGAGTTATATAT
>JAJFGE010000013.1 GCA_021776295.1 Hyphococcus sp. | reverse complement strand
GCAATCAGTCACCATAGGCGAGCGACCAATCCCTTAGGGATCTGAGGACCGGAAGGAGATCACGCCCTTTATCCGTCAGCTTATAGGTGTAGCGTGGCGGGTTTTGCTGATAGGGCTCTTTGACGACGACGCTTGCTTCTTCGAGCCTTTTAAGGCGCAACGCCAGCGTGTTTGTGGGAATGCTTTCCGGCGCCGCCAAAAACTCATTGTAAGTGCGTTCGCCATTGATCGCCATGTCTCGGATGACAAGCAATGTCCACCGGTCGCCAAGCAAATCGAGCGCTTTGCCAACCGGACATTCCGAACGCGGCTCCGCTAAGGCGCGCTTTCCGCTCGCTTTCGCAGCCATACTCACTCCCTGTCGCACCCTTAATAAGTAGGCGCATATTATCCAGACGCACTTTCAGTCACTCATTCGTGACCAGTCTCCCAGCAATAAAATAGATAAGTCACTTGCATTATTCAAGTGACCTGCCCATAGTAACTTTCATGATAAAAGTTAAAAGAAAGAGAACACCATGTTTAACCTCCCTGTAGCGAAATCGGCTTGGATCGGCGTTATAGCCACTGGTACTGTGCTATTTTCTGCGGCGCTCGCGCCCGCTGGCGCGCGTCAATATGAGCGGTCACTCTATGATTGCGTGGACGCAGCACGAGAGCTTGGCGGCGCTGACTATCGCAAAGTCGACCGGCGCGTGCAGCAAAATGCATCGGTTTTCGAATATTGGGTCTCCAGCGCCGCTGACAAAAGTGCGCCGCGCATCTATTGCCGGGTTAATATTCGCGTCGGCCAGATTGAGCGCATTGCTCAGCTTCCGGACGGCGCTTACCGGCCATAAACATTACGGGCCTTTTTTGCGGTAAGGCCCTGGCGCATTTTAATAGACACGGGCGGGGTGAAAGCTCCGCCCGTTTTTGCGCGCCCGACCCTCGAAGAGGCTCGGTCAATCGCTTATCAAAGAAATTTTCTCTCCCCCACATCCAAACCACGCCCCCGGTGCATCTAACGGTCATAACAAACGGGCGAAATCGCCCATGCTTTGAGGAAAGGAACACTCATGTCCGAAGAAATTTTAATCCCGTTTTTTGTGTTTACATCGCTGGCGGTCATTCTCGTTGCGGCGTTTCATTTTAACTACAAAAAGCGCCAGGCCATCCACGACACCATCCGCATCTCAATTGAAAAAACCGGGGCGGTTGACGGCACGCTGGTCGAATCGATCCTGCGCGACAATGTCGGCGCCAATGCCGATCTCAGAAAAGGCATCATCCTCATCTCCGTTGGCCTCGCCTTCGTCTTTTTGGGCAATATGATCGATGATGCGGAAGCCATTGGGCCAATGATTGGCGTCGCCTCATTCCCCGGGCTGATTGGCGTTGCCTATGTGGCGTTCCACTTCTTTGCCCCGAGAGAACCAACCGTATAGGCTGCTGTTCTGGCGGGAGGCCGCGATGGGCCCGAACGACATCGAGCTGGTTACATTGGCGAAGGTTGCGCAAGACAGCGCAGCCTTTACCGAACTGGTGCGCAGGCACCAGGCGCGCCTTCGGGCATTTCTGCGCCGTCTGTGTGGCAGCGACCATCTTGCCGATGACATTGCGCAGGAAACTTTCATCAAGGCGCATGAGGGCCTGGCGGCTTTCCGTGGCGGCGCTTCATTTCGAAGTTGGCTTTACGCCATCGCTTATCGTGAATTCCTCCAGGACCGGCGCCGTGAGAAGGCGGCGGCGCGCCTGAAAGATGCGTTGCAGAGCGATGCAGCCAATATCCAGGCCTCCAGCGGCGCAATCGAAGATGGTCTTTCGATGGACCTGCGCCGGGCGCTGTTGGAGCTTGAGGAGAGTGAGCGCGCGGCGCTTCTCCTGTGTGACGCCGCCGGGCTTTCTCACAGCGAGGCGGCGCGCGTGCTCAACACGCCGCTTGGGTCGATCAAGACCTATATTGCCCGCGGCCGAAACAAGATGCGCGAGACGTTGTCAGGCGTTTCGGAAAAGCGCCCCGCGAAAACCGAGACAACCAAAACAGCCGCCAACCACAAGGGAGTGATGTATGCCCTCTGATGATATCGAAATGCTTCTGCGATCCGACTTTGACGAACTTGCCGATCGGCTGGAAAGTGACCGGTTTGTAAAGCGGCTTCAGTTCAAGCTCACTGCCAGAAACCGAGCCAGGCTTGGCGTTATAGGCCTTGCCGGCGGGCTCGGCGCGGCTTTTGCGGCGTCGCAATTTGTTGGTCTTGGCCACCTGGCGGCGCCTTATATGACCGATGCGATGCCGGCCTACGCTGGCGGCGTCGATACGGCGACGCAACTCACCGCCGCAGTTATTCTGGCCGCAGCGGTGATCGCAACCGCACTGGTCTTGCGTCAGGATGCATAACTTTAGGAATGAAGCGCGGCTATTGGCGCGCGCATACGCTTAATCGTCGCCCCGCTTAATCGTCGCGATGGGCTTTTTCTTTCCGCTCATGGCGCTCTTGCGCTTCCAGCGACAAGGTCGCTACCGGCCGCGCATCCAGCCGACGCAGGCTAATCGGCTCTCCGGATTCTTCGCAATAGCCATATTCGCCGGTATCAATACGCCGCAAGGCAGAGTCGATTTTTGATGTCAGCTTGCGCTGGCGGTCCCGCGTCCTCAGCTCCAGCGCTTTTTCAGTCTCGCTAGAGGCGCGATCAGAAACGTCGGGCAGCTGGTTATCGGCTTCCTGGAGATTGTTCAGTGTCCCCTGGCTCTCGCGGATAATGTCTTGTTTCCAGTCTACGAGTTTGCGCCGGAAATACTCTTTTTGGCGGTCATTCATAAACGGCTCATCTGTGGACGGACGGTATTCGTCTAATTCACTCGCCGACATAGTCTACTCTCCGATTACGCACCGCCGCCCATCAGGCGCCGCAGCCGCAGCGCGGCCTGTATAACTGCGAGGTTAGCAAGGCTCAAGGGCTGATTTGCGCTCCCCCCGTTGCGCCCTTCTATAGGAATCAATTATTGATTTTCAGTTGCTCAGGCTTGGATAAATCGCCGGTTCGGGCGCGCTAATGCGCACCAATGGCGCATTTGCTCGGCTTTAGCCCATTAATTTATCGCTCGCAGATGCGGCGGCTCAAGCTCGCTGCGCTGCAACAAAATCTTCAGCCGGGACTGCCTATTCATCCATCGCCATGCTTGGCGGATTAAACGACACCTGCCAGGTATTGGCGATGGCGGCGGAAAGCGCATGATCATCAACCGCGCCCGTCGAGATTGATCTCGCAACGAACGTAATCGTATCGCCAGCGCCTGCAACATTATCGGTTTTACCAGCCGCCTCCGGAGCAACGTTCAGAGATACCGCTGTTCCCGCTGCCGTGCGCGCGTCTATAAACTCCTGCATGTCGGTCAAAAACAACTCGATGATAAGTTTAAAATTGTCACGCCCCACCCCGCCGCTAAAGAACAACTGACGTCCAAATACGATTAAATTCTGTTCCGCAACATTGACCGCCATCGTGACATTGGAGTCCGCGTTAAAGCTATTGATATCATCATAGGCGATCCCGGCATTTGCGGTTGCGGTATAGATCACCGCGCCCGCGCATTGGCTTCCCTCCGCCGGATTGGCACATTTGATGAGCAAAACCACAAATTTAGCATCGCCCGTTGTCGTGGCGATAATCGTTGCAGCGCCCTGGCCATTATATGGCGTAAGCGTTGTAGCAATCCCAAACTCAGCCAAAATCGATGAGATATCGCCAGCACTGAAATGCTGCTTGGCGCCGCTGGATTGTAGCTGACCATTAGCCGTCGATTGCGCGGCGGCCGGGCCGGCCAATATTGCAATCAATGATGCTGCCGCAAGAATTGCTTTAAAACTCAACAGATTGGACATAATCCCCTCAGATGCTGCCTACTATGAAGTGCGGAGCCTATCAGCTGTGATCGTGCATGCAAGCGCTCACGCGGATGTGTCTTGCAGTTCTACCGTTACGCCACAATTCCGTCTAAGATATTGGCGAGTATTGGGGGTGGAGCAGAACAGTGAAAATTTCCGAACGGGGCATAGGTTTACTGAAGAGTTTTGAAGGCCTGGAACTCGAGGCCTATCAGGACATTGCCGGTATCTGGACCATTGGCTACGGCCACACCGGCGATGATGTCGAGCCGGGCATGCGCATCAGCGAGCGCGAGGCCGAAGGGCTGCTGCGCAAGGACCTGAGATCGCGCGAGGATGCGGTTGATAATCTTGCCTCGGTTGCTCTCAATCAAAACGAATTCGATGCGTTGGTGTCCTTCATCTACAATGTCGGCGCGAATGCGTTTGGCGGGTCCACTGCGCGCAAACGACTTAATCGCGGCGACCGGATGGGGGCGGCTGACGCGCTCACATGGTGGAACAAGGCGACCGTCGGCGGCGTATTGCGCGAAGTTTTTGGCCTGACGCGACGACGCGCGGCGGAGCGTGCGTTGTTCCTTACTCCCACCAATCCGATAATTGTACGCGATGTCGAAAACATCCGCGAAAATTCACGCATCACCCCGATTGAAGACTCGCCGCGCCGCGGCAGCGTTGCCGAGAGCCGCACCGTGCAGGGCGCAACCGTCGCCGGCGGCGCCGGCGCCGCCGCCTCCACCCTCGGCCGCGACAGCGTTGAAGAACTTGAACAGATCGAAACCAATATCGAGACCGGCCAGGGCATGACCGAGCATCTGCCGCCCAAGGACGGCGAGGTCACGGTCGGCGTCGATGAGAATGGCCATCCGGTGATCGACGGCGAGACCGGCGAGGAAACCGGCCAAATGATCGAAATGCCTGTGGATCGTCCGTCCAAGCACGAGGTGCATGCGGTCGAGGCGCAAATCCAGTTTGCGCTATTTGTGCTCATTGTTCTGTCGGCGTTGTTTGTTATCTACGCCCGGTTTGACGACTGGCGAAACTTCCGGCGTTAACAAAAGGCGCCAGTTTGAGCGCCTCAGCCCGCGATTGGCTTGTCACACATCAGTTGGGCGAGGTTGCCTTCGCTGTCTCGAAAGCCCGCCATCCAGAGCTCGCTATCATCGGTTTTGTGAATCACTTGAGGCGGATGCTGAAAATCAACGCCGGCCCCAACTAACCGGTCATAGGCCGCGCCAATATCATCGACACGATAATACAGGAACGAGTTCGCTGCATATTCAGGGCTTGATGGAACGCCGAGATAAATCCTCACGCCACCGCAGTCGAAAAACGCCATTTTCTGCTCAGCGACTTCAAACAACAACTCAAGACCCAGGACATCGCGATAAAACGCCTTGGCCCGATCAAAATCCTTGGCGCTGATATGGATCTGGCCAATCGATGTCAAAGCCCCGGCCGATTTCAGCGCTGATGAAGAAACGTTTGCTTGCATGACGCCCTCCTCTTGATAAAGTAGCTAACAGGTTTAATTATTAACGATGTTAAGTAAATGTCAATCCCCCCTCTACCCGAAGGCCTCATCAATAACGATCTAACGCGAACGGCCAATGCGATGCATTCTTTTGCAATTCATCTGCTGAGGCGCGCGCGCGAGGCGGATAAGCAAAGCGGGCTTAGCCCTGAACGTTTGTCGCTGCTTTCTGTTCTCACCTATGCCGGCCCGCTTACCGTCACCCGGCTTTCCGAACTGGAATCGGTGTCCCTGCCCGCTATCTCCAGGATTGTCTCGGCGCTGGAACAGCGCGGTCTGGTTAAGCGCACCCGCAGCCGCGAAGACGCGCGCACAGTTATCATCAATGCAACGAGCAAGGGCCGGCGGGTCATGGAGAAGGGACGCCGCCGGCGGCTGGAGATCATCGCCGATGAGCTGTCGCTCCTGCCCCGAAAAGACCAGCAACAGCTGTCGCGCATCAGCGACATCGTTGAAAATCTTGGAAAACCTGGACGTTAGCTGAGCAGTTTGCGCACGCGGCGTTTCAGAACCGGCAAGAGCTCGGTTTCGAACCACGGATTTTTCTTCAACCATCCGCTATTGCGCCATGACGGGTGCGGCGTTGGGAAATTCGCCGGCGTAAAGTCTCGCCAGTCCGCCACCGTCTCGGTCAGGGTTTTCTTCGCGCCTTTGCCGAGATGCCATTTCTGCGCATAACCGCCAACGAGAATGGCGGTCTCAATATTCGGCAGTGCATCCAATAATTGAGCGCGCCACGCCGCAGCGCATTCTTTACGCGGCGGCAGATCGCCGCCCTTGGCGTCATTGCCCGGAAAACAAAAACCCATAGGGATGATGGCGATGCGTTCATCATCATAGAACTCTTCGCGCGTCACCCCCATCCAGTCCCGCAGACGCTCGCCGGACGGATCATTGAACGGCACGCCGGTCTGATGAACGAGGTTTCCGGGCGCCTGACCAAAGACGGCGAGCCGCGCGCTTTTCGACGCCTGCACAACCGGCCGCGGCGCATGGGGCAGCGGCGCCTTTAGCGGCGCCGCCACGCAGATATCGCAGGCGCGGATTTCGGTAAGTAGCCCATGCAGCGATTTAGCCGCCATTTTAGGATCGATGCGCGGGGTTGCCCACGCCCCGTTTCCAGCCTTCGCGCATCACTCAGCGTTCTTATATATTTTACCGGCCTTCATAACGAAACCGACATTTTCAAGCGCGGTGATATCATTGAGAGGATCACCATCGACCGCAATAATATCCGCCAACAGACCAATTTCGATCTGACCGCGATCTTCCACGCCAAACAACTCCGCCGTAGCACTGGTAGCGCTGCGGATCACCGCCGCCGGCGATTGCCCCAGCTCAACATGAACGCTTAGCTCTTTGGCGTTCTCGCCATGAGGGTAAACTGCCGAATCCGTACCCAGCGCAATTTTCAACCCCCGGCGCAGCGCCAGCTTAAAGCTCTCATCGGCAAGCGGCATAACCGCACGGCCTTTAGCTTCCAGAGCCGGCGGCACCGAATCCCAATCGATTGAGCGCGCTAGATAAAGCGTCGACACCAGCCATGTGCCGTTCTTTTTCATCACCTTCGCGGCTTTTTCGCTGAGAATCGATCCGTGTTCGATGGAATCAATCCCGGCCTCGGACGCGGCGATGATGCCCGCCATTCCATGCGCGTGGGCGGCGACTTTTACGCCATGCCGGTGCGCTTCATCCGCCACTGCACGCAGTTCTTCTTGCGACATTTGTTGGGCGCCGACCGAATCTTCAAACGATAAAACGCCCGCAGTCGCGCATATTTTAATCACCTTGGCGCCATGCTTAATCTGGTAGCGTACGGCGCGCATAAAGGCGTCGGCGCCGTCAGCAATTCCAACCGTCTCATCACCCTCGACAACGCCGGGCTTAAACCCGGTGGCATCGCAATGGCCGCCGGTAACGCCAAGGGAATGACCGGCGGGAATGACATGCGGGCCTTCAACCCAGCCTTTATTGATGGCGCGCGACAACGCAACGTCGGCAAAACCGCTTGAGCCAACGTCGCGCACTGTCGTGAACCCCGCCAACAAGGTTTTCTTCGCGTTAGCCGCGCCGCGCAGAGCGTAGTCTCCGGCGGTAAAACGAACCGAATTGGTCGTCCAGTCACCGGAGATATCAAAGGTCAGATGGGTGTGCGCATCCATCAGCCCCGGCAACAAGGTCATGTCGCCAAGATCAATAACCCCTTCGGCGAGCGTTGTATCCGGATTGATCGCCGCGATCTTGCCGTCCTCGACCACAATGACGGCCGGGCTGATATATTGACCGCTTTCAACATCGAGATAACGCGCCGCCCGAAGGACGACGCTTTGCGCCAATGATGCTGTTGAATAGCTTGCAACCGCCAAACCCGCCATCAAGCCTGAAAATAACTGCCTACGCATAATTTCTCTCCACTTTTTGGCCGCCACTACGCTCTTTAGCGGCGCCGCAATCTATTGTCGTTGTCCAGGCTTCGTGAAACCGCCTTAGCTCACGGCAAAATCAAACCGGCAAGCGCCGCGCTCATCAGATTGGATAATGATCCTGCCAACACTGCGTATACGCCATATCTTGCAATTTCTTCCATCCGGTCCGGGATCAGCGAGCCTAACCCGCCCAGAAGAATTGCAATTGAAGAGACATTGGCGAAACCACAAAGCGCAAAGGTGACAATCGCAACAGTCTTTGGGCTCAACGTGTCGGCCTGTGCAATCAGGCTGAAATAGGCGACAAATTCATTTAAGATCAGCTTCTCGCCAAAGATGGCGCCGGCCGTCTGCGCTTCCGCCCAGGGGATGCTTAACAAATACATCAACGGTGCAAAAACCCAGCCCAAAATCATTTGCGCGGAGAGATCTTCCATGCCGAAAAGCCCGCCAATGCCGCCAAGCAAACCGTTGACCAGTGCGATCAACCCGACAAAGGCAATCAACATAGCGCCGATGGTCAGCGCCAGCTTCAAGCCGTCCTGCGCGCCGACCGCTGCGGCCATCACAACATTGGTGTGAGGCGAGCGCTCCTTGGTGATCGCCACCACGGTCAGTTCATTTTCGTCTTCTTCGTCATCATCAGGAATTATCAGTTTCGCCATCAGCAACCCGCCAGGAGCGGCCATCAAGCTGGCGGCAAGCAAGTATTTAAGCTCAATGCCGATTTGCGCATAGGCGGCGAGCACCGTGCCGGCGACGGATGCAAGACCCGACACCATGATGGCGAATAATTGCGGGCCCGTGACCCGACCAAGGAATGGCTTGATGGCGAGCGGCGCTTCGGTTTGCCCGACAAATACATTTGCCGCAGCGTTCAGGGACTCGACCGGACGCGTGCCAATAATGATTTGTAAAAAGCCGCCAACCCCGGCGACAATCACCTGCATGACGCGTAAATGATAAAGCACCGCCATCAGCGCGGAAAAGAAAATAATGATTGGCAAAACATGAATGGCGAAAACCGTGCCGAAACTGTCTCCGGCAAGTTGCCCGAACACCATGCCAATCCCGGCATTAGCGTATCCAAGAATGTTACTGACGCCTTGCGACATTCCGCCGATGACGGTTTTGCCAATCGAGGTATAAAGCACAAAAAAGGCGACGGCGACTTGCAGACCAAAGGCGCTCAACACAATCCTGAGGTTAATGGCCCTGCGGTTACGTGAAAATATCACCGCGATCAGGATGATCACAACAACGCCAACGAGGCCGATAAAACGACCCTCTAGCATTTCAATAATTTTCGCGCCCATTCGTCACCCTCTTTGATAGACTGAATTGAATTTCTGCTACGCAACAGGCATCAAGATAGCCGCGCGACGCAATCGAACGTCGCTGATATCAGTCGGCAAATCCATGAACCCCTACCCTGTTTTCTCGGCCCCCGCCGGCGCGCAGCTGTGTTCCCCGTCTGAGCGACGGTTTGAAGAGGCGGGACTATGGTCAAAAAACGCCACAATGTCACTGTTTTAGGTGTGATTCTTTCTCGTATGCATCGGTGTTGCTAATAACGCCGGCGGCCCTAGCGCATCGGGCGATTCCTGTTAATCACCCGATGCGCTAGATCTTTACTGCGCGCCGGCCCGCGCGCGAAGGCGCGCTAATAATAATTTGACCGCCTTCGCGGTCGGGATGCTAAAAACCGGTTTCCACTTTTTCGCCCGGCGCTCTATGGTGCGCCGCTATTCCACATCAAAGGACGAGTTACATGCTGCCGAGCCCGCGCGCCGACATAAAATCCAACACCCTTGCCTATGAGGTGACCCCGCTGGTCAAGCCCACGGGGTTTCGCGAATATGACGCGCGCTGGGTGTTTGAAAAGGAAATCAACCTGCTCGGCATCCAGGCGCTGGGCCAGGGTCTCGGCACGCTGATCCGCGAAATGGGCAAGCCGCCGCGCATCGTCGTCGGCCATGATTTTCGCAGCTATTCGATTTCCATCAAACAGGCGCTAACGGTGGGGCTGATGACCGCCGGGATCGAGGTCAACGACATTGGCCTCGCTTTGTCGCCGGTCGCCTATTTCGCGCAGTTCGATCTTGATATTGACTGCGTCGCCATGGTCACGGCGAGTCACAATGAAAATGGCTGGACCGGGGTTAAAATGGGCGCCGCGCGTCCCCTCACCTTCGGCCCCGATGAAATGGGCCGGCTGAAGGAAATTGTTCTTAAAGGCGAATACAAAGAGTTTGACGGCGGCGCCTACAAATATGTCGAGGGCCTGCGCGAGCGCTATATTGCAGACCTCGTCGAAGGCGTATCGTTCAAGCGCAAAATGAAAGTCATCGCCGCCTGCGGCAATGGTACCGCCGGCGCCTTTGCGCCGGAAACACTGGAGCGGCTTGGTCTTGAGGTCGTGCCCATGGACGCCGAGCTCGATCACACCTTCCCGCGCTATAATCCGAACCCGGAAGATATGGAAATGCTGCACGCCATGCACGATGCGGTGATGGAACATGGCGCCGATGTGGCGCTCGGCTTTGACGGCGACGGCGACCGCTGCGGCGTTGTTGATGATGAGGGTGAGGAGATTTTCGCCGACAAAATCGGCGTTCTGCTGGCGCGCGATCTCTCCGCACTTCATGAAAACGCGCAATTCGTGGTTGATGTGAAATCAACCGGGCTGTTCGTGACCGACCCGATATTGCAGGCGAATGGCGCGAGGACCGAATATTGGAAAACCGGCCATTCCTATATCAAACGTAAGAGCCACGAGATGGGGGCGCTGGCGGGCTTTGAAAAATCCGGGCATTTCTTCTTTAATGAGCCGATCGGCCGCGGCTATGATGACGGTCTGATCGCTGCGATTGCGTTGTTGCACATGCTCGACCGCAATCCGGACAAAAAACTCTCTGACATGCGCAAATCGCTGGCTAAAACCTATCAGTCACCGACCATGTCGCCCCATTGCGCGGATGAGACAAAATACGGCGTCGTCGACAAAATCGTCAAAAGCTTTGTCGACCGTGAAGCGGCGGGCGGCCAGATCATCGGCCAGAAAATCCGCGATGTTGTGACCATCAACGGCGTCAGGATCACCGCCGAAGACGGCACCTGGGGCTTAGTGCGCGCCTCCTCCAACAAGCCCGAGCTTGTGGTGGTGGTCGAAAGCCCGACCTCGGAAGAAAACATGAAAGCCATGTTCACTGAGCTTGACGCGGTGATTAAACAGCACCCCGAAATCGGCGCGTATAATCAGAAGATCTAACATCTAGATTATAGGACGATTTACAGAAATCGACCGATAATCTAGATTCTCAGTTGGGCTCCGGTTGGTGCGAAAAACCGGTTCCCACTTTTTCGCCCGGCGCTCTAATAATGCGGCGGCAGCGGCTCGCTCTGCTCGCCCGGCGCGAGGTTTCCTTCAACCTCTTTGAGCTCATCACCAAGGCGCTGGGTGTCGCGTTTCAATGCCTCGATCAGCTTCCATTGATCGGTAACCGCATCGGACAGCTCTTCAATGGCGGCCTCCTGAAAAGCCGCGCGCTCTTCCAGCTTTTCAATGCGTGTGTTCAAAGCTTGTTCACTCATTGCAGAAATTCACCTTTAAAACAGGCCGCGCCTTAACAGATTGAGCCCAATTAACAAAAAGACCGCGAGCAGAACCTTGCGAAACAGCGACGGGTTCAAGCTGCCGCGCAATCGCTCGCCAATCGCAAAACCCGCCAATGTCGGAACCACCATCAAAGCTGACAGCACCGCGGTCCGCCCGTCAAGCATTCCGCCAACGAAATAGCCCGCCATCAAAGGGATGCTACCGACGACAAGCAGCACGCCGGTCACCCGCATGAATTCATCCTTTTCTATGCGGCGCGATAATAAATAAATCACCATTGGCGGACCCCAAATCGCAGTCAGGCCGCCAAACAATCCAGAGATCACGCCGCTCGTAATCTGAGCCGCTCGATCATATTTTTCCGGCAGAAAGGGCGGCGTATAAGCGAGGTTTGTGATCGCGAACAACGAGATCACGGCGCCGAGTGTGGCAATAAGTATGTCCGTTTTTATATAGGCGACCAATAGCGTGCTGAGAAAGATTGCGACGCCAAGGGAAATTGCAAAAAAGCGATATCGAACAAGCGTCGGGACAACGTTTCCGCTACGATAGGACTGCCAGGAATTTGCAACAAAAATCGGGATGACCGCCAAAGCGATGGCGAGCCTAGGATCGGCAATTTGGGAGAGAATACCGATCGCCGTCATGGGCATGCCGATGCCGACAACGCCTTTGACTACGCCAGCAATAAGAAACGCGGCGAACGCATAGATAATAATATCACTCACGCCATTCACTTATCGCCATCGCCGAGAAAGACAAACCCCTCGGTAACCCGCTTGTTTTTACATTATGTCCGAGGCCTTGTTTCGGCCATATCCGAATTTGATGCGTGATTTAAAAGTCCTCAGTCTGAAACATCAAACCGTTGGACGCGCCAGTTATATATCTCTGACGTATAAAGATGCTTGCCTCCATCCACAGCAATTCCATGGACGGATTCGAATTCACCGGCGTCCTTGCCTCGGGATTGATAGCTGCCGATCAACTCGCCGCCCGGTGAATAATGGCTGATCTTTTCAACCCTCGCGTCAGTAACCCAGAGGCCCTCATCTTGATCCAGCAAAAGCACATAGGGATAGCCAACCTCTTTCCGTTCCTGAAGAAACGCTCCGTTTGCGGTAAATATCTGAATGCGTTTGTTTTCACGGTCAGCAACAAACACCTTATCAGCGCTGTCAATAACGATTGAATGTGGAAAATCAAACTCGCCTTGCCCTTCGCCTTTTTCGCCCCATTCGCTCAGAAAGTCGCCGTCAGAAGAGAATTTGACAATCCGTTCATTTCCCCTGTCCACAACATATATATTGTTGTGGGAGTCAAAACCTACATCGAGGGGTTGGTCAAAAAATACCACATTATAACCACGATCAAACCAGCCTCGAGATGCGTAATCTTTCTTCCCCAGAATCATTGTCACATTTCCGGCGGGAGAAAACCGCAACACGAGATGCGTTTCAGAATCTGTCGCCCAAATATTGCCCTCGTTATCGAGACGCAGGCCATGTGGTTTTTTGAATAACCCTGCTCCGATTTCGCGGATGAATAAGCCATCCTTGTTGAATTCAAGGAGTTGGTGCTCGCCGCGATGAAATAGGAGAACGTTTCCATTTTCACGAACCGTAATCGCTGCTGCTTCTTGGATAATCCATCCCTCCGGCAGGCTGAGGGAAAATGATGGGTCCAACGAAATTTTCGTTGCGCCCTGCTCTTTAGCAAACCCTGGATTCATTGAACTAGCGACGAGTGATAGGGCCAAAGCTAGCGGCGCGCCGCAGGTTTTAAAAAACGACATAAAATCTAACTCCAAAGAAAACGAGCGGCTCCTATAAATTCAATCCTGTGATAAATCTAATTGTATTTTTTTTGATTTCGATAAATAATATTTATCGCTATATTGGCAGCTCATGGACGTGAAACAGCTAAAATATTTTGTTGCGGTCGTGGAAAGCGGGGGCTTTCGCGCCGCGAGCGATAAATTAAATATCACCCAACCTGCGGTGAGCGCGGCGGTCGCCAAGCTTGAAGATAGTCTTGGCGTCAAACTGTTCGACCGTAATGATAGACGGCCAATGCTTACGGCTGAAGGCAAGATATATTGGTAGCATGCAAAGTCGATTTTGTCGCAAATAAATATTGCGTCTCAGGACATGAACGCGCTGGCGCAATTAAAACAAGGAATTGTTCGCGTTGGCGCGCCCGCCATGATCGCAACTTATATACTGCCTGAACCAATTTTATCTTTCATCAGTGATAAAGAAGGCATACGCGTAAAACTGCTTCAGATGGGCGGAATTGATGTCGAAAAACAACTTCATGAAGGGGCGATAGATCTGGGCGTCACTGGCGCGGACCACGTAGACCCAAGATTATTCAGCACGCCGCTTTTCAAGACTTCAACACGCGTTTGCATGTCAAAAACGAACCCTCTCGCGCGAAAACGGGTGCTGAGTTGGAACGATATTATTGATCAGCCATTGGCAATATTTGACCGCAATTACTATCTGCGAAACTATATGGAGAAAATAGCGGCCACGCGTGGGCGCGAATTAAATGTTATCTTGGAAACAAACGTCCCTGCATTTTTAATGGCTGCCTGCGAACGAACGAACGTGGTTAGCGTGCTTCTTGAGGAAGCGAAAAAAGGCAATGATCAAGTCTTAATGAAACCAATTCACAATAATCCACAGACGACGATATCGGCGATATGGTCGAAAAATTCTTCGCTATCCTTAGCGAGCGCTGCACTGCTCGACTTCTTACGAAAGCCAGCGCGCCGCTAGCGCTTAATACCGCACCAGCGCCGAGCCCCAGGCGAGGCCTCCGCCAAGAGCGGCGAACACCAACAGATCGCCGCGTTTGATCCGCCCGTCGCGAATGCCGACGTCGAGGGCCAGCGGGATGGACGCCGAGGATGTGTTGGCGTGTTTGTCGATGGTGACGATGACCTTGCTCTCGTCCAGCTCCAGCTTCTTGGCGCAGGAATGAATGATGCGGATATTGGCCTGATGCGGCACGAACCAGTCAATGTCATGGCGACTGACCTTGGCGCGCTCAGTGACTTCAAACACCGCGCCGGCGATTTCCTGAACCGCGTTGCGGAAGACTTCCTTGCCATTCATGCGCACCTGGCCGACCGTGCCGGTGGTAGACGGGCCGCCGTCAGCGTAAAGATGTTTTGCAAGGCGCCCATCCGCTGCGAGGTATGTTGACAGAACGCCCCTCGGCCGCGCCGCCGTGCGCGATTCGGCGCCGCTTAAGATCGCCGCGCCCGCGCCGTCGCCAAACAGAACGCAAGTTGCGCGATCCTCCCAGTCGAGAAAACACGACAGCTTCTCTGCGCCAATAATCAGCGCGTGTTTCACTTGGCCCGTGGTGATGAAGCCATGGGCGATATTCATCGCATAGATGAAGCCGGCGCAGGCCGCCGACACATCAAACGCGATGCAGGGCGGCACGCCAAGTTTTTGCTGAACATAAACGGCTGTCGATGGAAAGGTTTTATCCGGCGTCACCGTCGCCACTATGATCAGCCCGATATCGGTTGGCTTGAGGCCAGCCTGTTCAAGCGCATTCCACCCCGCCTCGCGCGCCATATCCGATGTCGCCTCATCGTCGGCGGCGAAATGGCGCTGGCCGATGCCGCTGCGCGACCGGATCCATTCATCCGAAGTGTCGATGCGTTTGGCGAGTTCAGTATTGGTGACGGCATTTTCGGGCAGATAACTGCCGACGCCTGAAATAATCGTTTCCATGGTCGACAGTACTCGCTGCTTCATGCTCCAAAATCGTATCAGGACCGGAGCGCGATGGAAACAAAAATCTTCCGCGTTGCAGCATTTTTAGCCCAGCGCCCTAGATCATCGGGCGATTTATAAGCATCGCCCGATGATCTAGATTCTTTGCTATGCGCCGGCCCGCGCGCGAAGGCGCGCAGATGTTAATCTGACCGCCTTCGCGGTCGGGGTGCAAAAAACCGGTTCCCACTTTTTCGCCCGGCGCCCTAGGGGTGAAAAACATCCCAAACCAGACCAACCGCCGCGAGGAAGACATAGAGCCCGAACATCTTCGACAGGAACTCACCATGGAGCCGATGCGCGAGGCGGGCGCCCATGGGCGCCGTGAACGCCGCCATCGACGCCATCGCCGCGAAAGCCGCCGCGTTCACGAACCCGAGCGACCCCGGCGGCAGGCCCGACGCGTCCCAGCCGGAAACCATAAAGCCGATCACCCCGGGAACCGCGACGGCAATCCCGAAGCCGGCCGAAGTGGCGATCGCCTGATGCATCGGCCGGCCCGCCATCGTCATCACCAACACGCCGACGGCGCCGCCGCCAAGCCCCATCAGGCTGGAGAACAGCCCGGTCCCGGCGCCGAGCGGTATCTTTAGGCGATTATGCGTGAGGTTTATGTCCGGCGCCGTCTTTCGGTCTTTCGGAAATATCCGCCGATAGCCGATATAGATCGCGCCGCCCGCAAAAATGATGGTCAACAGCTCAACCGGCGCCCAGCGCGCGAGGATGCCGCCGGCGGCCGAACCAAGCGCAATCCAGGGGCCCCAGGCGCGCAACATTTCGCCATCCACATGGCCGGCGCGGTGATGGGTCATCAGGGAACGGATTGATGTGACAACGATGACGCTGAGCGACGTGCCGATAGCAGTTTTTAGACTGGCGTCCTCACCGACCCCAAGCGACTGAAACACCGCATATAAAACCGGGACGGTGATGATGCCGCCGCCAATGCCGAACATGCCGCCGGCAAAGCCCGCAAGAATGCCGGCCAGCATAACGCCGAGAGCTAAAAATGCGTGGTCGGAGAGGAGATCAATCAGGGCCAAAACTATGCCGCCACATATCTATTGCGCATGGCGTCGGCGGCGCGATCTAAAATATCGTCGCGCGCCGCGGGCGCATTTTCAGACAAAAACCGCCGCCAGGTGCGGGCGCCGGGCACGCCGTGAAACAAACCAAGCATATGGCGGGTAATAGAATGCGGCCGGACGCCCAGCAGAAATTGCGCTTTCAGATATTCCGACATCGCGCGCACAACATCCTCGCGCAGCGGCGCCGGCGCCGGGTCGCCGAAGATTTCCCGGTCCACATCCGACAATATATAAGGCGTGCCATAGGCGGCGCGCCCGAGCATCACGCCGTCAACACCGTCAAGCGCTTGGTTAGATTGAGCGAGGGTTTCAAGTCCGCCGTTAAGGACCACGGTAAGGTCCGACCGCTCGCGTTTCAGACGTCGCACCAGAGCATAATCAAGCGGCGGGATGGTGCGGTTTTCTTTTGGGCTCAAACCGTCGAGCCAGGCCTTGCGTGCATGGACGATGAAAATATTGTAGCCAGATTGCGCGACCGCATCAATAAATTCGAACAGGCTCTCCGCCGGCTCCTGATCATCAACGCCAATACGACATTTCACCGTCACCGGAATAGCGACCGCATCGCGCATCGCCCCGACACAATGCGCGACCAGCGCCGGCTGTTTCATCAGGCAAGCGCCAAAAGCGCCCGACTGCACCCGGCCCGAGGGACAGCCGACATTGAGATTGATCTCGTCATAACCAAAAGCCTCGCCAATCTTTGCGGCATTGCCAAGCTTTGCCGGGTCGCCGCCGCCGAGCTGCAACGCGACGGCATGCTCGCTCGCGTCAAACCCAAGCAAGCGATCGCGGTCGCCATGAATGATCGCATCTGCGGTGATCATTTCGGTATAGAGGCGCGCACGCCTGGTCAGCAGCCGGTGAAAATAACGGCAATGACGATCAGTGCCGTCCATCATCGGCGCAACGCAAAACCGCCAGTCAGTATTTTCCGCTATAGACACTGTCATCGCTTCACCAATCTAGCGATGCGTGAACCGCAATCAATAGGGAAGGTCCGGCGTGCGGGTATGCCATGCAAATTCTTCTTCCAGCTCATAGGCGACTTCCAAAACCGCTTTTTCATTGCCCGGCGCGGCGGCAAGCTGGGCGCCGATTGGCAAACCGCCTGCTGATACGCCAACAGGCAGAGAGATTGCCGTCCCACCGGAGACATTAACGACTTGGGTGAAGGCCACATATTCAGCGAGGCGCTCCATAATCAAATCAAACCCGTAGGCGGTCGACAAATAGCCAATCTCTGGCGGCGGGGTTGCTAACACCGGCGACAATAGAAGATCGATATCTGAAAACGCCGCGCGGTAATCCCGCTCAAAGGCGATCAATCGCGCGATCGCTGTTTCCAGCAAACTGCGACGCGCCTCATAAAATTCGATGAGGCCGAAGGTAAACGGCTCGAATGTATTGTAACTGGCTTTTTGACCGCTCACCCGTTCCCAGTTTGCAACCACGCCGGCGACCCGCGCCGCCCAGTAGATACCAAAGTCCTGCAACACCGCAGAATCAAAAGGCGGTTCAATTTCCGTAACTTCATGACCAAGGGCCTCAAGCTTGCTCGCAGTAGCCTCTGTCACAGCGGCAACTTCGCGATCAACTGCAACGCCTGTCGGCGCCTTGGTGAAGAAGGCAATTTTTTTGCGCGCCGTGACTGGCCCGCCCACCAGCCCAACTGGAGGCAGGTCATTTTCAACTTCCATCATCGCAAGATAGGCGGCGGTGTCGCGCACGGTGCGGCTTTCAATCCCGTGTTCAGTCAAGACTACCGGCGCGTTCGGGTCGCCGTCGGGGAACGGCGTGCGCGCGCGGGTTGGTTTGAGGCCGACAAGACCGCAGCACGACGCTGGAATGCGGATCGACCCGCCGCCATCGGAGCCATGCGCGACAGGCGTCACCCGCGCAGCGACGAGAGCGGCGGCGCCACCCGACGATCCGCCTACAGAGTGATTGGTGTTCCATGGATTGCGCACTGCGCCGCTCAACAATGGCTCTGTTGTCGCGGTGAGGCCAAATTCCGGTGATGCGCTTTTGCCGAGGCTGACGAGCCCGTTTGCAAAGATCGCATCGATATGCGCGGACTGTGTGGGCGCAACATAGTTCGCAAATGCCCGCGCCCCAAAGGTCGTGCGTTGCCCGATGACGTTATTGAGATCTTTGATAAAGGTCGGAACGCCGAACCAGGCGCCCGCCGGCGCGGCGGCGGCTTTCTCCCGCGCGGTTTCATAATAAGGCGTGACGATCGCATTGATTGCCGGGTTGATTTTTTCCGCCCGGTCGATGGCGGCATTGACGACCTCAAGCGCGGTCACATCGCCGCTCTTAATCGCCTGCGCCGTCGCAACAGCGTCAAGGCTTGCCAGCTCATCCGTCGTCGAAGGCGCGTTGCGTCCGCAACCAAAGCCGGCGAGCAGGCTGATCGCAGCGGAAGATTTGAGCGCCGTGCGGCGAGAAACTTGTGTCATCAATGGTCCCCTTGTTTTAGCGCCGCGCCATCAGTGATTTTAAATCCCCGTCCGCGCCTTTCACATCGTCAATGGAAATCAACGCATGATCCTGAAGAAGTTTTCTTACAACCATATAATCGGCGGGCCGGCAAACACAATCAGCAGCGATTAGCCGATTGTCCGAGAAATAAAGCACCGAAAAACTATCCTCTTCCGGGGTGCCGGAAACGAAATACTGATCATGCCCGGCGCTAATGCCAACCGATTGAATTTTGAGATCATACTGGTCGGACCAGAACCACGGCGCCTGGCGATAGGGTTTGTCCTTGCCGCAAATACTCGCCGCGACGGTCTTTCCCTGCTCAATTGCATTGTGTACGGATTCAAGCCGCAAATTCATGTCGTAATGGGTATTGTAATGATTTGCGCAGTCGCCCGCGGCGAATATATCATCGACATTCGTGCGGCAATATTCATCGACGGCGATGCCATTGTCACATATTATCCCGGCGTACTCAGCAAGATCAGTGCAAGGCATAACGCCGATACCGATAACGGCGGTATCAATCTTAATCTTGTCACCATTGGCGAATACGCAAGCAACCAATCGACCATCCTCCGCCTCAAGACGCGTCACCATCGCCTCCAGCAATAATTTGGCGCCTTTAGCGACGTGATATTTTTGCAGATAGTCGGAAAAGAATTCACCGGTCACACGCGACATCACGCGGGGCGCAGATTCAATGATGACGACATTGGCGCCGGCCTTGCGCGCTGTCGCGGCAACCTCAAGCCCCACATAACCGGCGCCGATAATCGCAATCGACTTCCCCTCACCCAGACGCGGCTTCAAGGCGAGCGCGTCGGCGGCGCTTCGCAGATAGAAAGCACCGTCAGCATCCGCGCCCGGTATTGGCAACTTGCGCGGCGTCGCCCCGGTGGCGATGACCAGCTTATCGTAGCCAAGCTTTTCGCCCGATGCGAGCGACACTGATTTGGCGTCAACATCGATCGACACGGCGCGCACGCCAAGCCGCAAGTCGATGTCGTTTTGCGTATAAAACTCTTCCGGCTTCAGCAAAAGCCGATCCGCCTCCAGCGCGCCTTCAAGAAATTTTTTCGATAGTGGCGGGCGCTGATAGGGCGGGCGGTCTTCCTCACAGAGGATGGTGATTGGCGCCGTCCAACCCTCCTGACGCAGGCTCGTCGCCGCCTGGCTCGCCGCCTGCCCGCCGCCGATGATGACAACCGTCAAAATTTGCTCCTATATGCCAAGAGACCGCAAGCTCCGCCTCATAATTTTGGCGGCACGTTAGCCCCCTCCGCCAGCAATGTCACCAGAGCGAGACCGGTTCAAATTATCGCACCTATATAGCGCGTTCATTCCGTATACATATTAATAATATAATAGGCGTCAGGCTCACGCCGCCAGATGCGCGGCCACCCGGTTTGAAAATGCGGCGCATCCGTCATTGCCGCCAATATCGGCTGTACCAAAGCCTGCCGCCAACACCGCCTTAACGGCGTCCTCAATCGCTTTGGCTGGCGCCTCGGCGTCAAAGCTATGGCGGAACATCATCGCCGCGCTTAAAATTGCGCCCACAGGATTGGCCTTGTCCTGACCGGCGATGTCCGGCGCCGATCCATGGATCGGCTCATAAAGACCGGCCTTGGCGCCGCCCAGAGAGGCCGAGGGCGCAAGCCCGATGGAACCGGTGATGACCGAGGCCTCATCGCTTAAGATATCGCCGAACATATTCTCAGTCAGGACCACATCAAACGCCGCCGGCCGTTCGATGAGTTTCATCGCCATGGCATCGACCAGCACATGGCTGAGCTCGACACCGTTGTAATCGCGTTCATGAAGCTCGCTCACGACAGCGCGCCAGAGCCGGCTGGTCGCCAGAACGTTCGCCTTATCAACCGAGGCAAGCCTGCCCTTGCGAGCACGCGCGGCCTCAAAAGCAACCCGGGCGACACGCTCGACTTCTTCTCGAGAGTAGGCGCACTCATCACTGGCATGCTCGTTGCCCTCGACTCGTTTGCCAAAATATATCCCGCCCGTCAGCTCACGGACAAATAATATATCGACATCGCGTGCGCGCTCAACTTTTAGCGGCGACAGCACCTCCATCCCCGCCATGATGCGGATCGGCCGCAGATTGGCATATAGACCGAGGGCTTTGCGCAGATCCAAAAGCCCGGCTTCGGGCCGCACGGCGCCGCCCTCCCATTTGGGCCCGCCAACGGCGCCAAGGAAAATGGCGTCCGCCTCCGCGCAGGCGCGCCTGGTCATGGGCGGAAACGGATCGCCATGGGCGTCGATCGCCGCGCCGCCAAACGCAAACTCATGAAAGGCGATGACGAGCGCGAATTTCTCCGCAGCCGCTTCCGCAACCTTTCGCGCCGCAAGCGCGACTTCCGGTCCGACGCCGTCTCCCGGCAAATAAGTGATGTTAAAGCTCACGCCGGTCCTCTTCATATTTTTCAATGATCACAACTTGATTGAGTAAATGTCCCAGTTGGTCGACGCCATCGAGCATGCAGCGCCGGGCAAAAGGATCAACCCGAAAAATAGCCTGCCAGCCCTCCTCGCCGAAACGCACTGTCTGGCTCAGCAAATCGACGGTCACCTCTTCACCGGGCGAGGCCAGAAGCCGGCGATGGGTCTTGTCGTCGACCTCAAGTGGTAACAGGCCGTTTTTCAATGCGTTGCTTTTAAAAATATCAGCAATGTCTGAACTGATAATCGCACGAAACCCGAAATCGGCGAGCGCCCAGGGCGCATGCTCGCGTGACGAACCGCACCCGAAGTTCGATCCGGCCACCAAAATCCTGTATTGCGCCGGATCAAATCCATCAAGCGGGCTATCATTGCGCAGCCGGCCTTCTGCATTATAGCGCCAGTCAAAAAACACCGACTTGCCGAGCCCTTTGCGCGTGGTTGTTGTCAGGAACCGCGCCGGAATAATTTGATCCGTGTCAATATTTTCCTGGCGCAACACAATCGTGTGCGAGGTGAGTTTTTGGATCGGCTCAAGCGACATCAGCCTGCTCCATCTTGTTGGTTTGATAGTTTCGCGGATCGGCTATGCGGCCTTCAATTGCCGAGGCGGCGGCGGTTGCAGGGCTAGCGAGAACGGTGCGCACGCCTTTGCCTTGCCGGCCGACAAAGTTTCGGTTCGAGGTAGACACAACCAGCTCGCCCGGCGCGCCCTGGTCGCCATTCATGGCGATACACATCGAACACCCCGGCTCGCGCCATTCTGCACCCGCGTCGATAAAGATTTTATCGAGGCCTTCGGCTTCCGCCGCACGTTTGATCGCCACAGATCCCGGCACAACCAGCGCCACAACTGTGTCGTTGACCTTGCGCCCACGCATTATCTCGGCGGCTTCGCGCAAATCAGACAGGCGTGAATTGGTGCAGCTGCCGATAAACACACGGTCCACTTCAGTTGCGGAGAAGGGCTGTTCCGGCTTAATTTCCATATAGTCCAGCGCCAGACGGTCCGCCTCCGATTGCGCAGACGGGGCCGCCGCGTCAACCGCCGCCGCAGCATCCGGCGACACGCCATAGGTAATCATCGGGCGGATCTTCGACGCATCGATTTCAATTTCCTTGTCGAAGACGGCGCCATCGTCGCTCGGCAGGGATCGCCAGCGCTGAACCGCGCGTTCCCACGCCGCGCCTTGCGGCGCCTGTTCGCGATTTTGCAGGTAATCGATGGTCGTCTCATCCGGCGCGATCATGCCGAACCTGGCGCCGGCCTCAATCGACATGTTGCACAAGGTCATCCGCCCATCCATCGACAAAGCGCGCACCGCCTCGCCGGCGAACTCAATCGCATAGCCCTGCCCGCCGCTGGCGCCGATTTCGGCGATCATAAACAGCGCCATGTCCTTTGCGGTAACGCCCGCGGGCAATGCGCCATCGAACGCAACCCGCATGGATTTTGGTTTGCGCTGCAAGACGCATTGCGTCGCCAGCACATGGCCGACTTCCGTCGTGCCGATGCCAAAGGCGAGCGCGCCAAAGGCGCCATGGGTCGAGGTGTGACTGTCGCCGCAGACAACGGTTTTCCCCGGCTGCGTCAGGCCAAGCTCAGGGCCAATCACATGAACAATGCCGCGCCGCGGGTCGCCAAGGCCGAGCAGCCGGATTTTATAATGGGCGCAATTTTTAATCAGCCGATCCACCTGCCGCTTGGCTTGCGGCGTCGCATAGGCAAGCTCGCCATTCGGCTTTGGTGGTGATGTCGGTGTTGAATGATCGAGCGTTGCGATGGTGAGATCGGGACGACGCACGTTTAACTCGCGCTCCGCCAAAACCGAAAACGCCTGCGGCGACGTCACCTCATGCACGAGATGCAAGTCAATATAGAGGACCGCCGGACTTTCTCGAGTCTCTGCGACGACCACATGCTTGTCCCAGAGTTTGTCAAACAAGGATCGCGGCGCCACTTCTTTCTTCATGACATGCGTTCCCGTTTAAAAGGATATTTCCTCAACCGCAAATATAGCGGCCTTTCAAATAAATGATAAATCGTATGCCCAACGGCGCAAGAAAAAACCACGCATGTGAACAAGAAAATAGTGTCGAATAAAATACTGGATTCAAAAACCTTGCGCCATAGTACGGTTGAAAATGCGATCACCATGACATGGCTAAGATACAGGGAATAAGAGGAGTCTCCCAATGCGCTCATAATATGGATTTCTCTTTTTCTCAGAGAATTTTCCAGGAATAGAGCACCTAGAACAAGCATGGCGGCTGGAACACCAGAATCAATTCCCCGATACCCAACCTGCATCAGTTGTTGAGTCAGTATAACGATGGCAGAAATTACAATGACACTTCCCCATTTTAAGCTAGACATTTTCCTGTTTAAATAGAGCCAGCCTAAAGCCGCCCCCATTGCAAATTCAAATAACAAACTGTTTGTATAAGTAATAAGCACCGGATATTTTGGCCCTACAAACAACCCAATGAATGAAAGAGCGATCAATAGCGCGATCAACATAACCAGCCGAATATTTCTAGCTAGAATGAGGGAAAGACCGAACAAAAAATAGAAAAAAATCTCATAATTCAAGGTCCAGCCGGGAACAAGGACAGGGAAAATCGCATCGGCATATTCTCGATGGAAATGGGGAATGAATAAAATCGATTTAATTATTCGTACACCATCCATATCCTGGAATAATGCAAACTCAGGATTAGTGGATATTGAAGCGGTAACAATAGTTAAACCCCAATATAGCGGCACGATTCTGACAATCCTGCGATACCAGAACTCCATGGCGCCGACAGCTCGATCAGCTGTGGTAATCCACATGATAAAACCGCTAATCACGAAAAAAATATCGACGCCAAAAGTTCCCCAGGAAAATTCATTGCCATATCGGCTTACTATTTCAGTTGCCATTACGTGATGAATAACAACCAAAAGAGCAGCTATTGCGCGTAGGTATTGAATTGAAATTATCGACAATACGAAATCCGATACAACCTGCGCATTCGATTAGACCTGCCATTGTAGTTAATCTTTCCGATACCCCCTATGTGGGTTGATATCGTTGCACAACATTGCCATGGCCTGCTCCATTGTCCAAATCTATGGTTGTTTGCCATTGCATCTAAACTATTTTGCCTCATCACTCAGGCCGCCGCGACCTTGCTGTCGGCGATCGCCTGATTGACGGCCACCACAAACGCGCCGACCGCCGCATGGGCGACATCGATTTCCCGAACCGTACCGAGAAATTCCTGGTCGCCAATTTCAACAAGCGCCTCAGCGCGAACGATCCCGTCTTCCGCGCCGGCGACATGGTGGATATCGAGCGTCAAAATCCGCCCCTCTACGCCGGCAATCGCACACACCGCATTAAAGGCGGCGTCAAACGGCCCCTCGCCTTCGCACGTCACGGTCTGGCGCGCGCCATTTTCATGCTCAAGGCCAATGCGCGCATAGGGCGGCGTATCCTCGTCCAACTCGACGCGCAATTCGACCCGCCGCAATCGCCATGGCCCGGCTCTGCCCGGGCGTTTGTTCGATCCGGTGACGAGGCGCACAACATCGGCGTCGGTAACCTCGCGCTGGGCGTCCGCGAGGCGTTTGAATTTGACGAACAGCTCATCAAGACGCTCCGGCGTCGCGCTCAGCTCCAGCGCCTCAATGCGCGAACGCAGCGCATGCTTGCCGGAATGTTTGCCGAGCACAATTGAGTTGGACGGCATACCGACGGCCTCGGCGTCCATAATTTCATAAGTGCGCTTGTCAGCGAGCACGCCGTGCTGATGAATACCGGCCTCATGGGCGAAGGCGTTTTTACCGACAATGGCTTTGTTGCGCGGGATAGGATTGTGTGTAACGCGCGCAAGCGCGACGCTGGCGGCAAAAATCTTAGGCGTTTCAATCTGCGTCGACACGCGGAAAAAATCCTTACGCGTCGCCAGCGCCATCACTGCTTCTTCCAGCGAACAATTTCCCGCCCGCTCGCCGATGCCGTTGATAGCGCACTCAATTTGCCGCGCGCCTCCGCGTACCGCCGCGAGGCTGTTGGCGACCGCCATGCCGAGGTCGTCATGACAATGGGTGCTGAACGTCACGTCGCTGCCGCCCGGCGCATTGGCGCGGAGAAATCGGAACAGATCGGTAATTTCTTCCGGCGTCGTATACCCGACCGTATCGGGAATATTTATCGTCGTCGCGCCGGCCTCAATCGCCGCCTGAACCGTCTCAATCAGGTAGTCGCGCTCGGTGCGAATGGCGTCTTCGGGTGAGAATTCAACATCGTCGCAAATCGACTTCGCATGCGCCACCAAATCGGAAATCCGTGCGAGAATTTCTCCTTTGGTCAGCTTCAACTTTGCTTCACGGTGGAGTGGGCTTGTCCCGATAAAGGTATGAATTCGTTTCGATTTTGCCGGCTCAAGAGCGCGGCCCGCAGCATCGATATCAGCGCCATTGAGGCGCGCCAGCGAACATATGCGCGGACCCTCAATTTTCTCCGCCACCGCCCGCACAGCCGCCGCATCCCCCGGCGAAGCGGCGGCAAATCCCGCCTCGATAATATCGACATTCAGATCGCGCAGCGCTCGCGCGATTATCAGTTTGGCGCCCGTCGCCATTGAAAAACCCGGCGCCTGTTCGCCGTCTCGCAAGGTGGTGTCGAAAATTTTCACATGATCATCGCTCATCGTCTTAGTCCTTTGTATGTTCTGTTAAACGCTCATTTGCGCGAAACCCTCGTTCCGCGCGGGACTAAGTCGGGTGGATAGATATTTAAGGCGACAATAGGTCATTACTTATTCAGCCTCCGAGCCGCGCCGGATCGACAACACACCGGTTCGCGAGACTTCCGTCAGCCCCAGCGGTTTCAACAGATCTAAAAATGCGTTAATTTTGTCACGCGCGCCGGTGACCTCGAAAATAAAAGACGTATGCGTTGTATCGAGCGGCCGGGCGCGAAAAATTTCAGCCAGCCGCATCGCTTCAACACGTTGATCGCCGGTCGAGACGATTTTGACAAGCGCCAGCTCGCGCGTCAGCGCATCGCTTTCCTCGCTGATGTCAATCACCCGGCGTACCGGCACGAGACGGCCAAGCTGGGCTTTGATCTGTTCAATTTTTTGCGGCGTGCCGCGCGTCACCACGGTTATGCGCGAGCGATGCTTTTCGGCGTCAACCTCAGCAACCGTCAGGCTTTCAATATTATACCCGCGCGCCGATATCAGCCCGATAACCCGCGACAGGACCCCCGGTTCATTATCGACAATCACCGCCAGAATACTCTCAGCGACGGCAGCTTCGCCTTGCGGGACCGGATATACGGAAGCATTTTCCATTTTATACCTGCACGCGCCCTTCCTTGCTGACTTCCTCGCCGGTGAAAGCGCCGCCAAACAACATTTGATTATGTGCAGCGCCCGAAGGGATCATCGGGAATACATTTTCTTCACCGCTGACCCGGCAATCAAACAGTACCGGCTTGTCTATCGCCATCATCTGTTTAATCGCATCATCTAGATCGTCCGGCTTTTCCACTCGCAACCCGGCGCCGCCATAAGCTTCGGCAAGCTTGACGAAATCCGGCAAGCTTTCAGAATAAGTATGCGAATAACGGCCATCATGCAGCAGCTCTTGCCATTGCCGCACCATGCCGAGATATTCATTGTTCAGAATAAATATTTTTACCGGCAAATCATGTTGTACCGCCGTCGACATTTCCTGCATCATCATCTGCACCGAGGCGTCGCCGGCAATATCGATCACCAATGCGTCCGGATGGGCGATCTGCACCCCAAGCGCCGCCGGCAGACCGTAACCCATGGTGCCGAGACCGCCGGAAGTCATCAACCGGTTGGGGTCGTCAAAGTGAAAATGCTGTGCGGCCCACATCTGATGCTGGCCAACCTCGGTGGTCACATAAACATCCTTGCCCCGCGTCAGCTGGTAGAGACGTTCAATCGCAAATTGCGGTTTGATCACCTTGTCAGAGTTTTCAAAGGCGAAGGAATCCTTGCCGCGCCATTGTTCTATCTGCGCGGCCCATTCTGACAGGCGCGATGGGGCCGCCGCTGCATCGCTCTCACGCATGCGCCATTGCGTCAGCAACGCCTCCAAAATGACGCCGGCATCGCCGATAATCGGGAAGTCGATCTTGACGATTTTATTGACCGATGAAGGATCAATATCGATTTGAATTTTCCGCGAGCCGGGCGAGAATGCATCGAGCCGTCCGGTGACGCGGTCGTCAAACCGGGCGCCAACGGCGATCATTAAATCACAATCATGCATCGCGTTGTTGGCTTCAAAGCTGCCATGCATGCCGAGCATGCCGAGCCATTGCGGGTCAGACGCCGGAAATGCGCCGAGCCCCATCAAGGTCGAGGTGACTGGAATGCCGGTCTCGCGCGCCAGCGCCCTGAGCGCAGCACTCGCCTCAACTCCGGCGTTAACCACCCCGCCGCCGGTATAAAAGACAGGCCGGCGCGCTTGGCGCATCAGCTCGACCGCGCGTTCAATTTCCTTTGGCTGCACCGGCGGCGTAACGATACAGTTGCGTTGGCGCGCAACCCGGCGGGTTACGTATTCGGCCTTTTCAAATTGCACGTCCTTGGGGATATCGATCAGCACCGGACCCGGCCGGCCGTTGCGCGCCACATGAAACGCTTCATGCACAATTGCAGACAGACCGCGCGCATCGCCGACGAGATAGTTATGCTTGGTGCAGGCGCGGGTGATGCCAATCGTATCGCATTCCTGAAATGCATCCGTTCCGATCAGCCCGCGCGCCACTTGTCCGGTGATGCATACCAGGGGAATGGAATCGAGCAACGCATCGGTCAGCCCGGTGACCGCATTTGTAGCCCCCGGCCCCGATGTCACCAGGACAACCCCGACCTTCCCGCTGGAACGCGCATAGCCTTCAGCTGCATGCACCGCGCCTTGTTCGTGGCGCACCATGACGTGACGAATGGTCTCGCGTTGATGAAGCGCATCATAAATCGGCAGGACCGCGCCGCCGGGATAGCCAAAAATAACTTCGACGCCCTGCTCTTCCAGCGCATCGAGCAGCAATTCCGCGCCGGCTTTTTGCGCGGTGTCAGACTCAGCGGAGGACGCAGCTTGCGCAGGTTCTGCCTCTTCGGTTTTCTCCAAAAGCGTCGTCATCATATGCCTCATCGGCTCGGCCCAAGGGACCTGTGCTTTCATCAATCAAGTTTATTTGGTCTCAGCGCCGGGCTGTAGCCACGACATCAGCTCGCGCAATTCCTTGCCGGTTTTTTCAATCGGATGGGCAAGGTCAGCCGCCAGCATTTTGTCATATTGCGCTTTGCCAGATTGGTTTTCCGCAACCCAGTCGCGCGCGAACTTGCCCGACTGGATATCGCTCAGCACTTCGCGCATGCGCGCGCGGGTCTCACCATTGATAATGCGCGGACCGGAGGTGAGGTCGCCGTAAATGGCGGTTTCGGAAATGAACTCATGCATTTTCGCAAGACCTCCCTCATAGAGAAGGTCGACGATGAGTTTCAACTCATGCAGACATTCATAATAGGCGACTTCGGGTTTGTAGCCGGCATCCGTCAGCGTCTCGAAACCGGCCAGCACCAGCTCTGTCGCACCGCCGCACAGCACCGCCTGCTCGCCGAACAAGTCGGTTTCGGTTTCTTCCCGGAAGGTTGTTTCAATTGCGCCCGCAGCCGTGCCGCCGATGAGACTTGCATACGCAAGCGCTCTTTCCTTGGCTTTGCCGCTGGCGTCCTGATGCACGGCAAACAAGCACGGTACGCCGCGACCGCGCTCATATTCACGGCGCACGAGATCGCCAGGGCCTTTTGGCGCCACCAGAACCACATCGACGCCTTGCGGCGGCTTGACGCGCTCATAAAGCACCGTAAATCCGTGTGCGAATAAAAGCGTATCGCCATCTTTGAGTTCCGGAGCGATTTCATCGTTGAAAATCTGCTCATGGCTCATATCCGGCGTTAGGATGGCAATCAGGCGCGCATTCGCCGCCGCCCGTGCGATGCTCGCCACCTCAAGCCCGTCTTCGGCCGCGCGTTTCGCACTCGGCCCGCCCGGACGGACGCCGACAATGACGTCGCAACCGGAATTTTTAAGGTTCAAAGCATGGGCCCGGCCCTGGCTGCCATAGCCGATGACGGCGACCGGTCCGGATTTTACCGCGGCGGGGTTTGCATCATCCTGGGTATAAAGTTTCATTGTCGTCGTCCTTGGTTTTATCTTTGAGGTTCAATCTTTGTTCGAGGCTTTCCAAAAAATCACTACACCGATAATCCCCGCGAAAGCGGGGATCCAGATTGCGTAGCTGGATTCCCGCTTTCGCGGGAAACAGCGGAGGAAGCTTTAATTTCTATTTGCACACGTATCCTTTTCAGTCCGTCTCGATGGTGACGGCGCCCTTGGACGCCGAGGAAACCAGTTTTGCGTATTTGTCGAAGGCGCCGCCCATGCGATTTGGCGCCTTGGGCGTGAAGGTGGCGCGGCGCGCGCGCCAGTCGACATCAGCGTCGATGCGGCGCGCTTGTGCATCAATGGTGATGAGATCGCCCTCTTCCAGCAGACCGATCGGTCCGCCAACGGCGGCTTCCGGCGAGACATGGCCGATAACAAAGCCGTGCGAGGCGCCGGAAAAACGCCCATCCGTAATCAGCGCCACCTTTCCGGCAAGGCCTTGCCCGGCCACCGCCGCCGTCACCGCCAGCATCTCGCGCATGCCGGGACCGCCTTTGGGACCCTCGTAACGAATGACCACGACATCGCCTTCTTTGATGTCGCGGTTGGAAACCGCCTCAAAAGCGGCTTCTTCGGTTTCAAAAATCCGTGCACGGCCTTCAAAGGCGGCGTCGCTATAGCCGGCGGTTTTTAAAACCGCGCCCTCCGGTGCGACGTCGCCATAGAGAATACGTAAACCGCCAGTTTTTTTGAACGGTTCGCGAACCGAGGAAACAACCTCCTGGCCAGCCGTCTCTTGCGCCGAGCTCAACTCTTCAAACAATGAATTGCCGCTTACGGTCGGCGCGTCTTCCAGCATGCCGCCGTCTTTCAGGCGGGCGCCAAACAGCCGCATGCCGCCAGCGGCGAAAAGGTCTTTCGCCAGAAATCGCCCGCCCGGTTTTAAGTCGGTGATGACCGGCGTTTCGCGCGACAGCCGGTCAAATTCATCAATCGAAAACTTAATGCCGGCTTCAGCGGCAATCGCCGGCAGGTGCAGCACCGCATTGGTCGAGCCGCCGCTAGCGACGACCGCAGTTGCGGCGTTGCGCAAGGACGTTTCGGTAATAAACTGCCGCGCGCCGACGCCCTTAGCAGCCAGTTCCGCAGCAAGGCGCCCGCACCGCTCAGCCTCGCCGGCTTTGTCGGGATGCGTCGCCGGCGGATCGCCCGCACCCATTGGCGCCAGCCCCAGAAAAGCCAGCGCCATCGCCATCGTATTGGCGGTGAACTGCCCGCCGCAGGCGCCAGCGCCGGGACAGGCGGTGCGTTCAATCTCTTCTAGCTCGCTGTCGGAAATATCGCCTTTGGCATGGGCGCCAACCGCTTCGAAAACATCCTGAATGGAAATATCACGGCCCTTGCACCGGCCGGCCATGATGGTTCCGCCATAGAGCACGACACCCGGAACATCCATCCGCGCCAGCGCCATCGCCGCGGCCGGAATGGTCTTGTCGCAACCGACCAGAATAACCGCCGCATCAAGCGAATGCCCGCGCACTGCCAGTTCAATGGAATCGGCGATCACCTCGCGTGAAATCAACGAGGCGCGCATGCCTTCACCGCCCATGGTAATGCCGTCGGAAACCACGATGGTGTTGAAATCCACCGGCGTCGCACCACCAGCGCGCACGCCCTCGCGCACCGGTTCGGCGAGTGCGCCAAGATGGAGGTTGCACGGCGTTATCGTCGACCAGGTGTTAACGACCGCGACGACGGGTTGCGCGAAGTTTTTGTCGCCAAAGCCGACAGCGCGCAACATCGCCCGCGCCGGCGCCTTGGCCGGCCCTTTGGTGATCGCATCTGATCGTTTTGAAGTTTGTCTGCTCATTCATTCATTTCCAAACTACGTCACACAAAAAACCCGCTTCCTTTCGGGAGCGGGGTATGTCGAGGTCCGTGCTGCTTTTCGTTAGCGCGCGGGCTCCATGGCCGCTCCCTGGTTGGTGCTAATAAGGAGCACCACCACAAGAAGGAGAATTCCGGACAGCATGACGGGGCTCAAAGCAAAGCTGGTGAGCCCGTCAACCAATCCTGACGCCATTATTGACTGCATTTACCGTTCCTTTTGCGTCACACCGTGTTGCAACGCATCAAAAACCTACATCAGGAACTGGTTAAAAAACAACATAAAAAACACGTTTGTAAGAATTATTTTCATGTGACATCGCTCATCCACTAAACATATAGCAGATTCAGCTAAAACATGTTTTTCCGTCGCTTCAGGGCCGAATTTGGCCGTTGCCCCGCACAACATTTTTGTAGCTGGTCAACTCCTCCACGCCGACCGGACCGCGCGCGTGCAAGCGGCCTGTGGCGATGCCGATTTCCGCGCCGAGGCCAAACTCACCGCCATCGGCATATTGGGTTGAGGCGTTGTGGAAAACGATGGCGCTATCGACGCCAGAAAGGAATGCGTCCGCCGTTTCCTGATTTTCCGTAACGATGGCTTCTGTATGCGCCGATGAATATTTCTCGATATGCGCAATCGCGCCGGCAACGCCGTCAACCACGGCTACGGATAGAATTGGCGCAAGGTATTCCGTTCCCCAATCTTCTTCAACCGCAGGTTCGGCCGCGTTATCAATTTTCCGAATCGCTTCATCGCCGCGCAGCACACAGCCAGCCTCGCGCAAGGCGCGCGCAATCGGCGGCCACAAGTCTTCAACCCGTGCCCGGTCTATCAACAGCGTCTCCGCAGCGCCGCAAACGCCGGTCCGGCGCATCTTGGAATTAAGCGTGATATCGACGGCTTTGCCTAGCTCTGCATCGCGATCAATGTAGATATGGCAAATCCCGTCGAGATGCGAGAGAACCGGCGTGCGCGCCTCAGACTGTACGCGCGCGATCAGCGATTTTCCGCCGCGCGGAATAACCAAGTCGATGTTTCCATCAAGACCGGAAAGCAGCGCGCCAACCGCCGCCCGGTCCGGCGTTACAACAAATTGCGCCGCGCCTTCGGGCAAACCGTTCGCCGCCAACCCTTCCTGCAAACAGCCAAAAAGCGCTTTCGACGTCCCAATACATTCCGAACCGCCGCGCAAGATTACCGCGTTGCCGGCTTTCACCGCAATCGCTGCTGCATCCACCGTGACATTCGGACGGCTTTCATAAATCACCGCAATGACGCCAATCGGCGTGCGCACGCGTTCAAACGCTAGCCCGCTCGGCCGCGACCATTTGCGCATCACCTTGCCGACGGGATCGTCCTGCGCGGCGATATCGCCGAGGGCAGCGATAATGTCGTCGATGCGCGCCGGTGTCAGCGTCATACGATCGACGAAAGAAGCTTTTTGCTCCCGCCCAATCGCCGCTTCAACTTCTTTGGCGTTGATCGCCAAAATGTCATCCTTGCGCGCAGCGATGATATGCGCAGCGGCGCGCAGCGCAGCGGTTTTGTGCTCGCCCGGAACCTTCGCCATCACCCGCGCGGCAGCGCGCGCCTTGGCGCCGATATCATTCATATAGGCGGAGACGGAGATATTTTTATCAAGCGCGTTCACAAGCCTATTCCGTTCGTAAAACCAGATCGTTCTTTTCTACTACCGCCGGACGTCGGCGATAGCCAAGGATTTGTTCCAGCTCCTCAGACCGGCGTCCAGCGATTTTTCTAATCTCGTCAGAAAAATAAGCCGACAGTCCCTGCCCCAAAACCTTGCCACCCGGCGCAATGATGGTCACCGCATCGCCGCGCGAGAATTCCCCGGCAACTGCAACTACGCCCGCCGGCAACAAGCTTGCACCACCCGCCAGCGCCGTCGCGGCGCCGGCGTCAATCGTAATCGATCCCGCCGGTTTGATGCGCCCGCCAATCCATTGGCGCCGCGCGCGCTCCGGATTTCCTGTCGCACGCAATAACGTCGCCGCAGCGCCATCTCTGATCGCAGCGATCGGATTGGCGAGACCGCCGGCGGCAATAATCGTCGCGCATCCGTTGACGCCGGCGATTTTCGCGGCCGCGACTTTCGAGGCCATGCCGCCGGAGCCAATGCCCGCTGCTCTGTTCGGCCCGGCCGCCGATTGTTCAATCTCAGGCGTTATAGTCTCGACCACTGGAATATGTGTCGCATCCGGATCTTTCCTCGGATCGGCCGTATAAAGCCCATCAACATCAGAAAGGATGATCAACACATCGCTTTCAACAATCTGTGCAGCATGGGCGGCGAGCCGGTCATTATCGCCGTAGCGGATTTCGCTTGTCGCGACGGTGTCGTTCTCGTTGACCATCGGCAGCGCTTTTAAATCCAGCAGTGTACGGAAGGTTGCGCGCGCATTCAGATAACGGCGACGGTTTTCGGTATCGTCTAGGGTTAGCAAAAGCTGCGCGATATGGGTGTCATGGGGGTCAAAGGCGCGCTGCCAGGCTTGCGCCAATGCCGCCTGCCCAGCAGCGGAGGCGGCTTGTTTTTCATCGAGCTGCAAGACGCGGGTAAGACCGAGACGCTTTCGCCCCAGCGCAATCGCGCCGGAGGTGACGATAACCACCTCGCAGCCATCACCGCGCAACGCTGCGATGTCGTCCGCCAACGAGGCGAGCCACGCCGCACGCACGGCGCCGTCATCGGCGCAGAGTATTGCTGAGCCGACTTTGATGACAATCCGTGTTGCCGCACGCAGCGTTTGCGCCGCATCAGGTGAAACCGTCTTTTCCATAGGCGACTGTTATGAGAGTGGCGGCGCGTTTTTCAAAGAAAATTCTTGTGCGCCACCGGCGGGCGCCGCGCGGATGGCCTCAAGATCGGCAAAAAGGCTGCGGACCGTCGGGCCGCGTCCGGCGCCTTTGCCGGCGCAGGTAAATTCCTCGCCCACAGCGTTAACCACACGCAGTCCATTGCCTTCATCGCGAACGGCGCGGAAAAAACCGTCGCCATCGACGCATTCATAGGCGATGCTCGCGGCAACTCCGTCGCCAAGATTTTCAATTCTTGTCAATTGCCGCCAGGCGCGCCCATCCCTGACGATATGTTCCGCGCGGTCAGCATCCAGCGCCTCAATTACTATCGCATCGGCGGCAACCTCTTCGCCAAACGCCTCAAACGCCAGAATGGAAGCTTTGGCCCGCGCATCGCCGCCGGATAAATCCGCTTCCGGATCAGGCTCAGCAAAGCCGGCGGCTTGCGCGCGTCTTACCGCCTCGTCAAAGGAAATGCCGGAACCGGCCAGCGTCAAGATGTAATTGACGGCGCCGTTCACGATCGCGGCCAGCGAGTTTATCTCGCCCACGCTGTGAGCCTGTCTGACGGTTTCCACCATCGGCGCGCCGCCGCCGACCGACGCAGAATAAGCAAACGCCGCCTTGTTGTCCGACGCCAGCCCATGGAACCGGGCGAGCGAACCGAATACCGCCTGCTTGTTCGCCGACACAACGCTCACGCCCTGCCTCAAGGCGCGTTCAATCAGCACGCGTCCCGCATCACCACATGGCAATGCATCAATAATGACATCGAGACCTTCGCTGAGGAACACGCCAGCATCAGTGTATTTTCGTACGCCGTCTAACTCTGGCGCGCGGGGTTTTTCGCGGTCGCGCACCAAGACCGCACACAAATCGTAACGCGCCGCCGCGCCAATCAGCTCAAGCGCTGCGCCGCCGCCAACAATGCCGAGGCCGGCAACGCCAACGCGCAACCGTCGCGCGCCAGAAGCTCCAGGTTTTTTGACTATTTCCCGATCGCTAATCGTTACACACATGACGTCGCCTGTTTTGGAAAATACGCAAGCTTGTCGCCGGCCACTGATGCATGGTCAAGCGCTTGCAGTAGATCGCGTGCGAGGTCTTGGCCATGTTCAAGGCCGATGGAAAACCGAACCAGCCGATCAGAGATGCCAGCGATATCGCGCGCTTGCGGCGTCATCGACGCATGGGTCATCGCCGCCGGCACGCATACCAGGCTTTCAAACCCGCCAAGGGATTCGGCAATGGTGAAAATTTTCAGCCCACGCAACAACTCCAACACATCAATGCCGGCGGCAAATTCCACCGAGAACATCGAACCGAACCCTTTTTGCTGCGCCCTGGCGATTTCATGGCCGGGATGCGAGGCAAGACCGGGAAAGAAAATTTTCTCGACGCGGGGGTCTTTTACAAGCGCCTCAACCACTTCGCTTGCCGTCGCCTGCTGGCGCTCGATACGCGGGAACAGTGTGCGCAAACCCCGCAAGGTCATAAAACTATCAAACGGCGCGCCAGTGACGCCGGTGCAGTTTGCCCACCAGGCCAGTTCCTCGCCAAGCTTTGCCTCGCGCGCCAACACCGCGCCGCCAACCACGTCGCTGTGGCCATTGATAAACTTGGTTGTCGAATGAACCACAATATCGCAGCCCAATTCCAATGGCCGCTGCAAGGCCGGCGACAAAAACGTATTGTCGGCGACGGTGACAGCGCCGCATGCGCGGGCGAGAGCGACAACCGCGCGAATATCGGTGATGCGCAAGAGCGGATTGCTCGGCGTTTCAATCAGGACCAGTTTCGGGGCCCGCGCAAAAGCGGCTTTAAGCGCGACCGGGTCGCTCTGATCAACCCACGCGACATCAAAATGCCCGCGCTTTGCCCGTGCGGTCAGCAAACGATGCGTGCCGCCATAACAATCATGCGGCGCGAGCACCAACTCGCCCGGATTGACGAGATTAAACACCAGATCAACCGCGGCCATGCCCGATGCGGTGATGACCCCCTTTGCCGCGCCTTCCAGTGAGGCAAGCGCTTCTTCGAGTTGCGCCCGGTTTGGGTTTCCCGAGCGCGCATAATCATATTGCGGCTTCTCGCACGGATCGTTCCAATAATAATTGGCCGACAGATAAAGCGGCGGCGAGACGCTGTTATGGGCGGTGTCGCTCGACACGCCAGCGCAGGCAATTTGGGTTTCGAGATGTAGGTCGTGGCTCATGACAGGCGGTCCTCAAGGAAAGATTTGATGAAAGGGCCAATGATGGCGGCTTCCTTCAGGAAGGCGTCATGGCCATAGAGGGAATTGATTTCGCAAAGCGTCGCGGCTGGAAGCGCGCGCGCCAGTCGGCGCATATCGCCCACTGGCGCCAGTTGGTCGCTCGCAACGGCGATTAAGAGGCTGTCGGCGGCGATTGTTGCCGGGTCAACGCAATGGCGATCCACTGAATCCGACAACGTCAGATAACGCTCGGCGGACATCGGATAGGCGCGCCCGCGGGCAATCAGATAATCGCAAACCTCATGCGGATCGCCGACGCTGGCGCCGGGCCGATAGTTGAATCGGGCTTCAAACTCCGCCGGCGTGCGATAGCTAATCATCGCCAGCTGGCGCGCCAGACGCACACCTTCTTCTGGCTCGCCAACACGCTGCGCAAAGTCGATGATCCGTCGTTGCACGCCGCGCAAAGCCGTCGCCGCCGGATGCGGTTTGTCCGCCGCCGAGACAATGCACAGGTGGCTGACGCGGTCCGGATAGGCCGCCGCAAAGGCGAGAGCGACCATGCCGCCATAAGACGCCCCGGCAAAAGCGAACAGTTTATCTATCTTCAAGGAAGTGAGCGCTGCGGCCAGCGCGCGGGCCTGATCGGCGGTTGAAATTGCGCGCACGATCTCATTATCCGCAGGCAGAAAATCAAACCCAAGCACGCAGAACCTGTTAAGATCGATGGCGCCGCCGCGCGCGACAATATCGCGCCACCAACCGTTTTCACCGACCGCATCGGCCACGACGCGGCTGGCGGAAACGCCCCCGGCGACCGCAATCACCGGCTTTTCAAGCGCGCCATAGAGGCGCAAACGCAGCTCGGCGCGGTTCAGCTTCTCACCGCTATCCAGCACAAAATCTGCCGGCAGGAGAATGCTGATATCGCAAAAGTCGCCAGCAGCTTGCGCACGCGCGTCTGGTAATTGTTGAATTGCACCGTTCATCACTCGCCTCTGCGTCACTCGACCCGTTGCTCAAAAAGCAATTCGCAGAGACCTAATCGGACGAAAATCACGGTCGCTCGTCCGACTCATCTCTCGAGACCGTCCGAAAAATCGGCGTCTCGAAGGAATTGGCACCTTTCCTCAAAGCCGGTCTGGCTTCTCAGCGGTTGCCCCAGCGTCACAGGGCCTGTCCCTCAGCTGGTCTTGATGAGTTGCCGGAAGATTTAGTCAGAAAGCTTGGCGCGTCAACCGAAAATATTGCGAAGCAACAAGTTTGCAATAATCGGCTAACGGTGCCTGAGCGGGCAATTACTATTTCTGATTGGTCGTATAAAAACCATGTCCGACGCGAGCGAAGCGGTTAATTATTCTGAAACGCCCGCTTGATATTGCGCGCCGCCTGGCGGATGCGTTGCTGGTTCTCGACCAGGCCGATGCGCACATGGCCGTCGCCATGCTCGCCAAAACCGAGGCCCGGCGCGACCGCGACATCGGCTTTTTCCATCAGCATTTTTGCAAACTCTACCGAGCCTAGACTGCGATATGGCTCCGGGATCGCCGCCCAGGCGAACATTGACGCATCGGGCGTCGGGATATCCCAACCGGCCATGGCAAAATGCTCGATCACCGTGTCGCGGCGGCCGCGATAAGTCTGGCGGATGTCGTCAATACAGCCCGTCGGCCCGTCCAATGCGGCGACAGCAGCCACCTGTATAGGCGTGAACGCGCCGTAATCGAGATAGGATTTAACCCGCGCTAACGCCGCAATCAGCCGTGCATTGCCGACCGCCATGCCAACCCGCCAGCCCGCCATCGCAAAGGTTTTCGACAGGGAATTGATTTCAACGGCCACATCGCGCGCGCCTTCTACCTGCAAGATAGAAGGCGGCGGGGCGCCGAAATAAATCTCGCCATAGGCAAGGTCCGATAAGATGATGATGTCGTGTTTGCGCGCTAACGCGACGACGTCTTTGTAAAATTCAAGTTCGACGGTTTGCGCCGTGGGGTTAGATGGATAGTTAATGACCATCGCGCGAGGGGCTTTTTTGCTGGCGGCAATCGCTGCGCTGAGACCGGAGAGATATTGCTCCGGCGTCAACGCCGGAACCGCTTCAATCACCCCGCCAGCGATAATAAAGCCATAAGCGTGGATTGGATAGGCGGGATTTGGCGATAAAATAATGTCGCCCGGTGCGGTGATCGCCTGAGCGAGATTGGCGAAGCCTTCTTTGGAGCCAATAGTGGCAACAACTTCCGTTTCCGGGTCGAGGGTAACGCCAAAACGCCGCTCATAATAGCGCGCCATCGCCCGGCGCAAGCCAATAATCCCGCGCGAGGCCGAATAACGATGCGCCTTTGGGTTGCGCGCCGTCTCAATCAGCTTGTCGACGATATGCGGCGGCGTCGGCATGTCGGGATTGCCCATGCCGAGATCGATAATATCGCGACCACTCGCTCTAAGCCTGGCTTTCAGCGCGTTCACCTCCTCAAACACATAAGGCGGCAACAGCTTGATGCGATAGAATTCTTCAGTGCTCGTCATGTTACTTATTTTACCAGTTAACCCCTAATCCGCTCATTCTCGCGAAAGCGCCAGGGTATGCACACATTTTATGGATGCAGGATTTTTGCCTGTGCTCCAGCGTTTCGATCTCCTTGCGGCGCCGTTACCCCCTCCGTCACTACGTGACACCTCCCCCGTTTTCACGGGGGAGGAATTAGGTCGAGTTTGCAGCAAGGGTATTCTTCCCCCGTTTACGGGGGAAGTGCCCTGAAGGGGCGATGGGGGCCGGCGGTGATTCAGCATAATTTGACGTTTCTGTTTCCTTGCAAAGAAACAAAAAATTCCAAGCACCATCATCGCAACGAGGTTTATATATAGAAAATTCCCATCCACTCAAACAGCATTCCTCGCATTAAGTCACGCAGATTTGGCGGCGTCTGCAATCTGTTTGCGTGCGAGCGTTTCAAGCGGCTCGATGACCCAGAATTTCGCCGCCGCGTTAAACCAGTCATCGAGCAGGCCGCGGGCTTTCGGCGAACGGGTCTGGAGCCAATGGCGCTCAATCAGGGCGCGGCACTCCTGGTCATCGTCGCTCCCGGCAAACCGGCGCCAGGCGACACTGTCCGGATTGACCGCACCTTCAAACAACAACGCCTCATCAAAAACAAAGGCCCGCCCGCCGGTCATGCCGGCGGCGAAATTGGCGCCGACGCGGCCTAAAATAACCGCAACGCCGCCGGTCATATATTCACAGCCATTGGCCGAACAGCCCTCAATCACTGTGACCGCGCCGGAGTTGCGAACCGCAAACCGTCCGCCCGCGCGGCCCGCCGCAAACAGCGCGCCTGATGTTGCGCCATAAAGACAAGTATTGCCGATGACCGCATCGCCGGCGCCGGCGCGCACGGTCTCCGGGCGCACCACAATAGTGGCGCCGGAAAGCCCCTTGCCGACATAATCATTGGCCTCGCCATCGACGATTAGCTTTAACCCGCGCGCGCTAAAAGCGCCGAGCGACTGGCCGGCCGAACCTGTTAGCCGGATGGTTAAATGGCCTTCGCATAGATCATCGTTTTTGAAATTGCGAACGATATGGGAAGAAATCCGCGCGCCAATCGCCCGGTCAGTGTTTTTTACCGGGTAGGAAAGTTGCATCTTCTCGCGCCGCTCAAGGAAGGGCGTAATTTCCGGCATGATACGCTGGTCGAGCGTATCTTCAACGCTGTTGCGACCTTTCCGCGTTGACCGTCTTGGGCGCTCTCCGGCTTCAGCGCGAATGAGGATCGGGTTGAGATCGAGATCGTCAAGATGGGCGGCGCCGCGCGACACCTGATCTAAAAGATCGGCGCGGCCGATAATGTCTTCAAGCGAACGGGCGCCAAGCGAAGCTAAAATCTGCCGCGTCTCCTCAGCCAGGAACGTCATCAGATTGACGACATGGTCCGGCGCGCCAGCAAAATGTTCGCGCAAGGCGTCATCTTGCGTGCATATCCCGACCGGACAGGTGTTTGAATGACACTGGCGCACCATCAGGCAGCCGAGAGCGATAAGGGACACCGTCCCAATACCGTATTCTTCGGCCCCCAACATCGCGGCAACGACAATATCGCGGCCTGTGCGGATGCCGCCATCGGTTCTGAGCGTCACCTGCTCGCGCAGGTTGTTCAGGGTAAGGACTTGATGGGCCTCCGACAGCCCCAGCTCCCAGGGCGCGCCGGCAAATTTTATAGAGGTCTGGGCGCTGGCGCCCGTGCCGCCGACATTGCCGGAAATCAAAATCACATCCGCCTTGGCTTTGGCGACGCCGGCGGCGATGGCGCCAATGCCGGTTGCAGAGACAAGCTTCACGCAAACTCGCGCTTGCGGGTTGATTTGCTTCAGATCGTAAATTAGCTGGGCGAGGTCTTCGATGGAATAAATATCGTGATGCGGCGGCGGTGAAATCAACGTCACGCCGGGCGTCGCCAGACGCATGCGGGCGATGAACTGGGTAACTTTGAACCCCGGCAACTGCCCGCCCTCGCCGGGCTTGGCGCCTTGCGCGACTTTAATTTCAATCTCGCGGCACTGGTTTAAATATTCCGCCGTCACGCCAAACCGCCCGGACGCTATTTGCTTCACCGCCGAATTGGCGTTGTCGCCATTTGGCCGCGGCGTGTAGCGCTCAGGGTCTTCGCCGCCTTCGCCGGAAACAGATTTCGCGCCAATGCGGTTCATGGCGATGTTCAAGGCGCCATGGGCTTCCGGCGACAAGGCGCCAAGCGACATACCCGGCGTTAAAAACCGCTGGCGAATATCGTTTGCGGTCTCGACATCATCAAGGCTTACCGCATCGCCGGCTGGGCGGGCGCGCAACAGATCGCGGATTTGCGATGGCGGTTGTTTTTCCAGCGCCTGGGAATAACGCAGATAGGCGGCGGCGTCGTCATCGCGCACCGCGGTTTGCAAATCACTCACCAAGCCGGCCTCAACAATGTGATGTTCGCCCCGGCGGCGCTGGCGGAAAAACCCGCCGACCGGCAGCGGCGGCGCGGCGCCTTGCCATGCCGCGCCGTGCAGCTCGGAGGTTTTCTGCTCCAGCCCGGCAAGGCCAATGCCGGAAATCCGGCTGGTCATGCCGGGGAAAAATTCTCCAACCAAAGTACGCGACAGGCCCAGCGCTTCAAAATTACAACCGCCGCGATAGGATGAAATCACCGATATTCCCATCTTGGAGATGATTTTCATAAGCCCCGCTTCAAGCCCGGCCTTATAATTGCGAACGCAATCGCTGAGCGAACGGCCGTTATAGCGCCCCTTTGATTGTGCATCGGCGACGCTGTCAAAGGCCAGATAAGGATTAACCACCGTCGCGCCGGCGCCAACCAGAACGGCGAGATAATGCGAATCGATGCATTCCGCTGACCGCACGATGATGGAGCAATAAGACCGGCTGCCGGCATTGGTAAGATGTGCGTGAACACCGCCGGCGGCAAGAATCATCGGCACAGCGATGCGGCCCGGCCCCTGATATTCATCGGTCAGGATCACATGCCCGGCGCCAATCTCAACCGCTGCTGCCGCCGCCGTACGAATGCGGGTCAAAGCATCGCGCAACGCCTCGCCATCACCCTTCGCCGTCGCGGCGTCATAGGTGCAATCGATTTCGACGATCTTCTGATCGAGGAAACCTTTTAGGCGCGCAAACATGCCATTGGTCAAAACCGGGCTTTCCAGCACGAAAACGTCCGTTTGCGTCTTATTTATCGCCAGAATATTACCGAGGTTTTTAAATCGGGTCTTCAGGCTCATCACCCCGTGCTCGCGCAACGGGTCTATCGGCGGATTGGTGACCTGGCTGAAGTTTTGCCGGAAGAAATGCGACAACGGCCGATATTTTTCTGACAATACCGCAATCGGCGTGTCGTCGCCCATCGAGCCGACGGCCTCCTTGGCGTCTTCGACCAGGGGCCGCAAAATCAGCTCCAGCGCCTCCATATCATAACCGGCGCCAGCCTGACGGCGCGCGAGGTTTTCGCCTTCATATAAACGGTCCTCAGCGCCTGTGCCAATTTTGGGGTCGAGTTCTACAATATTTTCCAACCATTCCTTATACGGAAAACGATTGGCGAGGCGATTCAAAATATCGCCAGAATCATAGAGCCTAGCCTTTTCCATATCGACGACAATCATCCGGCCGGGCCCGATGGCGCCGCGCTTTTTAACCTTGCGCCCCTCCAACGGACACATGCCAGCCTCTGAACCAACCGCCAGAATGCCGTCCTCGGTTATGGCGTAGCGCAAGGGTCTGAGGCCACTGCGGTCGAGCCCCGCAACCGCCCAGCGGCCGTCATAAGCGGCAATCGCCGCCGGGCCGTCCCACGGTTCCATCACCGCGTTGCAATATTCAAACAGCGCGCGCCATTGCGGCGGCATCTCCGAGCCGCGTTTCGACCACGCTTCAGGGATTAACAGCGTCTTGGCCATCGGCGCTGTACGACCGGCGCGCACTAGAAGTTCAAACACCTGATCGAGCGCGGCAGAATCTGATGAACCGGGCTGAATGACCGGCTTGGTGTAATGGTCGTCTTCGCCAAAGGTCTCCGACGTCATGGCGATTTCGTGACTTTTCATCCAGTTGATGTTGCCCTTGATGGTATTGATCTCGCCATTATGCGCCAACATACGGAACGGCTGCGCGAGGCGCCATTCCGGAAACGTGTTGGTCGAATAGCGTTGATGAAAAATCGCCACCCGTGAGACGAAGCGCTGGTCTTTCAAATCTTCATAGAATTCATCAATGTCTTCGGCGAGGAACATGCCTTTATAGACAACATCCTGCGATGACAGCGAGCAGATATAAAGCTCGTGCATGCCCTGCTCGCGGGCCTGTTGTTCAATCCGCCGTCTGACAATATATAGGGCGATATCAAGCTCTTCTTGTTCGCGCCCTTTCGGATCACAGAACAAAATCTGCTCAATGCCGGGACGCGTCGCATTGGCTTTTTCGCCAAGGCAGGCAGCGTTAACCGGCGCTTGGCGCCAGCCGTAAATGTAAAACCCACGGCGCAAAATCTCTGATTCCACTATGGCTCGCGCGGTATCTTGTGCGGCGAAATTAGTCCGCGGCAGAAATACCATGCCGACGCATATATCTTCCTTGCCGGGCGTATGACCCGTGCGCTCAACGAAAGACCGAAATAATCCTTGCGGGACATTGAGGCGAATGCCGGCGCCGTCGCCAGTTTTCCCGTCCGCATCAATGGCGCCGCGATGCCACACCGCTTTCAGCGCGGCAATCGCCATCTCCACTACCTCACGGCGCGGACGCGCATCAAGCGCCGCCACCAGACCCACGCCGCAGGCGTCATGTTCCGATGCCGGATCATAAGCATTGCCGGCGATAAGGCGGGCGCGGCGCTGTTCATATGTAGTGACGAAATCAGTCATCAATAAGCCTTGTAACTCTTATTCAGCTGCAATGGGTTGCGCTGCATGTTTTAGCTGTGCAGCGATGGCCGCCGCCGCGACCCGCCCATCACGGATCGCCCACACCACCAGCGATGCGCCGCGAACAATATCGCCGGCGGCGTAAACGCCCGTAAGGTTGGTCTCCAAAGTGTTGCGATTAACCCATAGTGTGCCACGCGCCGATGTTTTCAGCGCCGGTTCACCAAACATGTGCGGCAAATCTTCCGGCTCAAAGCCGAGCGCTTTGATGACCATGTCGGCGTCCAAATCACATTCGCCGCCGGAGATTTCTACAGGCGCCCGACGCTCGGTTGCATCCGGCTCGCCTAGCTCCATGCGCGCAACGCGTATGCCCGCCGCGCGGGCTGCATCGCCAAGCACCGCTTTGGGCGTTGCAAGCCATTCAAAAATAACGCCTTCTTCTTCGGCGTTCGCCACCTCACGGGCCGAGCCCGGCATGTTTTTCCGATCGCGCCGATATAGGCAAGTCACCGATTTAGCGCCTTGGCGCACCGCCGTGCGCACACAATCCATCGCCGTATCGCCACCGCCGACGACCACAACCTTTTTAGCGGCGGCGTCAAGCTCTACTGCATCAGATGCCGGAAGCGTATCGCCAAGCCCTTTGCGGTTCGAGGCGATTAGATAATCCAGCGCCGCAACCACGCCCTGGTTGCCGCCGCCGGGGCAAACCAGATCGCGCGCTTTATAGACACCAGTTGCAATCAGGACCGCATCATGTTGCGCCCGCAGATCATTAAGCGTCGTATCGCGGCCAATTTCGAAATTCGTGACGAATTCAACACCACTGTTTTCAAGATAGTCGGTGCGCCGCGTCACCACCTGTTTTTCAAGCTTGAAGTTCGGAATCCCATAGATCAGCAACCCGCCGGCGCGATCGTGGCGGTCATAGACTTTCACCTGGAACCCTTCCCGGCGCAGCTCTTCCGCTGCGGCAAGCCCTGCGGGCCCGGCGCCGATAATCCCTACCGATTGCACCCGCTCCCGCGCCGGGCGGAGCGGTTTGATCCAGCCCTTCTGCCATGCTGTCTCGGTGATATATTGCTCGACCGAACCGATGGTCACTGTTCCGTGGCCGGATTGTTCGATGACGCAAGAGCCCTCGCAAAGCCGGTCCTGCGGGCAAATGCGTCCGCACACTTCCGGCATGTTGTTGGTGGCGGACGATACTGCGTAAGCCTCCTCCAGCCGGCCTTCAGCCACCAGCTTCAGCCAGTCCGGAATATCGTTGCCAAGAGGGCAATGGTCGACGCAAAACGGCACGCCACACTGGCTACAGCGCGACGCCTGCGCAGCGGCGCGGTCTTTGGCGAACGCCTTATATATTTCGCCGAAATCCCGGGCTCGCGCACCGGGATCTCGTTTTTGAGGCGTCTCTCGATCACGCGACGTAAATTTCAACATCCGTTCAGTTATGAAAATTCTCCATCAAAGTTTGCGGTCAAGTCGATACAAATTCTGGATAGGCTTCAAGGCCAAGCTCGGATTTGTCCAGCCCAATGCGCTCATCTTGTTCATTGGCTCTGATGCCCATAGTATATTTCAACGCCAGCCAAACAAGCAAACTTGCCCCAAAAACAAAGGCGCCAATCACCACAACGCCAGTCAGCTGGCCAAATAACGTCACGTCCTTGTTGCTCAGCGGCACGATGAGCGTTCCCCATATACCGCAGAAAAGATGCGCCGGGATCGCGCCAACGACATCGTCAATCTTGAGCTTGTCGAGCAACGGCACCGCGAAAGTTACAATCGCACCGCCGACAGCGCCGATTAGGATTGCCTGATAAATTTCCGGCTGCAGCGGTTCTGCGGTAATCGACACCAGACCGCCAATGGCTCCGTTGAGGACAATCGTCAAATCGACCTTCTTGTATAGCAGCTGTGTTAATGCAAGCGCAGTCACAACACCGGCGCAAGCGGCCATATTGGTGTTGACAAAAATTTTCGCAACCGCAATCGCATCGTCAATCGTGCCGAGCGCCAGTTGCGAGCCGCCATTAAAGCCGAACCAGCCAAGCCAAAGAATAAATGTGCCAAGCGTCGCCAAAGGCAGGGACGATCCGGGAAACGGATGCACCCGCCCGCCTTCGTATTTTCCTTTGCGCGCGCCCAGAACCAGCGCGCCAGCAAGCGCCGCCCAGCCGCCGGTCGCGTGAACCAGGGTTGAACCGGCGAAATCATCAAACCGGGCGTCGAGAAACCCCGCGCCCCAGACCCAACCGGCCTGGATCGGATAGATGAAGCCGGTCAACACCGCGACAAATAATAAAAACGGCCACAGCTTAACCCGTTCGGCCAGCGTTCCCGAGACGATTGACGCCGCCGTCGCGACAAACACCATCTGGAAGTACCAGTCAGAGCTGGCGGCATAGCCCGTGCCTGTTGGGTCTGCATCATCGGCCTTCCAGCTTTGGAACAGACTAAATTCACCAATAAAGCCGCCCTCTTTCACGCCGTAGATTAAGTCATAGCCAAACAGCCAGACCATAATCCCGGCAATCGAATAGAGCGCGATGTTCTTGACACAGATGGTGGCGGCGTTTTTGGACCGTACAAGGCCAACCTCGAGCATACAAAACCCGGCGGCCATGAACATCACCACCATCCCCGAAACCAGAAATAGCGTCGTATTGAAGACGAAAACTGACGCCTCTGAAGCGACAGGCGTATCTTGCGCATGGGCGCCGGAAACCAGCATGAGAGCGGCGAGTGTTCCAGCAATAACAGCGTGTTTGTTAATCATTTCAATTCCAAAATAAACTTTAAAGCGCTGCAACGCCGGTTTCTCCAGTGCGTACGCGCATCGCTTCACCCAAATCAAGGACGAATATCTTGCCGTCGCCAATACGGTCGGTTCGCGCAGAATTTCTGATTGTCTCAACCACGGCGGCGACGCGCGAAGCCTCAACAGCGAGTTCGATTTTGACCTTCGGAACAAAATCAACTTTATATTCAGCGCCGCGATAAACCTCGCTATGGCCTTTCTGGCGACCAAACCCCTTAACGTCGCTCACAGTCATGCCCTCAATGCTGATCTCTGTCAGCGCGGTGCGGACATCTTCCAGCCTGTGGGGTTTTACAATTGCGATTACGTATTTCATCAGTACAAATACCTTTCTACCTGACACGTAGCGCTGTGCGATTCGTCGGCGACGGTAATATGCCAACCGCTGCAACGCAATATATTATTGCCGCGTTGCGGAAATATTTTTAGAGAATTAGTAATATATGCTATTATTGAGCAATTTATTATTAAATAAACGATATAAAATCCAAATTCTAGGATATTATTCGATATTTTTATAACCAGAACTTGTGCACTGCAACAAAATCAATGAGGCTGATCTCGTCAAAACTTCGTAATACTCCGTATGGGGTGTTTTCAAAAATCGTTATGAGGAGAGAAAAATGAACCGCGCTGCCCTGTTTGCATTGTCCGCACTTGGCGCTTCCACATCCGTAATTGGCGCTGCAGGCGCTGAATCTGTAGAAGTATCGACGGCGGTTGGTTTTGAATCCCGCTATGTTTTTCGCGGCGTACAATTTGCCGAGACCAGCATACAACCGGCGATTAATCTCAGCTACGGAAACTTCTATCTAAACAGCTGGTTTAACCTGCCAATAGGCGACGATGACCTAGTTGTAACCCCGGGGGGAGAAGAGCTCGACTTGGTCGCCGGCTATTCAGCATCGTTAAATGACATTATCAGCTACGATGTCGGCGTCACTTATTACACCTTTCCCGACCTTGCGAGCGGATTTTTCGATGTTCTCCGGGAAGACGGCGACGGATTGGGCGCCAATACGGTCGAACCTTATATCGGCTTGGCGTTTGATGCTCCCCTGGCGCCATCGGTCTATCTCTATCATGACTTCTTCCTCGACACGACAACCGTCCAGGGCAGCGCCTCCTACTCATTTCCTCTATCGGAAAAAACAAGCTTCGATGTCGGCGGGTATATCGGTTATGTGTTCGACGACGCCGGCGGAACGGATTACCTCTACGGAACCGCTTCGGCGGACCTGTCTTACACGCTGAGCGATAATGGTTCGGTCTATACCGGCTTGCGCTATGGCGGCTCGGACATTGCCGGCGGCGCGGTTATCGATGACGCTATCCTCGGCACAAGGCAAGCGAGCGGCTTTTGGTGGGGCGTTGGATTCAACGCGGATTTTTAACTGCCCAACATTGATTTCAAAATCCGGCGGGCCGCGCTCAGCTTTTACGAAACAAGGCCTCGTAACCGCTTAATCTGCGCGTGGCTCGTCGCGATGTCGCTGCGCTTGGCGGCGACGCGCAAATCACGCAGCACTTCCAGCGCATTGAGCAACACTGGCAATGGCGGACCGCTCGCGGTGACTTGATCGAGATGCGTCCCGGAGATGGCGCCCGCCGGTCCGGCAATGAATTTTTCAACCAGCTGGTCGTGATGCTGCGCGGCGATCTCGCCATGCAGCACACACACATCAAGGAACGCAGCGGCGTTGGTTTGAAACCATTCCTCGCGCGCAGAAGGCGCACAATCAACAAACGCATCCAATAGCGGTCGCTTGGACATGCAATCGCGTAGCGACGCCTGGTCAGCCGGCATCATGAACAACATCTTGTCGACCAGAAGCTGTGAGTAATAAGGATCATTCGCGCGGCACAGACCAAGCAGCAAGTCAATTTCGTTAATCCCTGAGAAATCACCCGCATTGGCGCCACGATATTCATGACGGCCGACACGGTAGGGCTTGTAATAAGGCCGCACGCAGAAAAAGAACCGCTCCGTATCAAGCTCACCAAACAGCTTTTCGTTGAAATGTTTGACCGCACGCAAGGCATCCGCGGCATCGTTCAGGAGTGTCGCCGTCACTGGATGCGACACGCCAAGCGGCAAAATTCTGTTCAACGCATCCGCCGCGCGCTTAAACGCCAGAATGCCGCAAGTATTGTAATCGAGGAAAACAAACTCGTCCCTGAGCGCGGTGAAACTCTTCTGCACGCCGCCAACTGCGCGGTTATGCGTCGACAGATGGCTGGTGGCGAAACGCGGCGTCACGCCAAGCGATGTTGCGATATGCATGCCGAGGGCGGAGGCTTCCTGATGCGGTGATTTTTCCTCGCGCGCAGGATTAGTCATCTCGTGCCGACGCAGCGCCGCCATATAAAGTCCGAGATTGCCGAGAAGGTCGAAAGCCGCGTCAAAGCCCTCATCGGTATTGCCTTCCGCCACCAGCTTGACGATATAGCCGCGCCCCTCATCGAGAATTTGCTTTTTGATATCATCGCCAACGCCTTCAACATCGGCGCGATTGTCACGGACGAAATAAATCTCTTCCAGAGCGGTGTTCATCTCCACGAAAGAGGTGCGGATCCAGGTGTCGAAATGTTCGGTGTTGTTACTCAACGCAAGTCTCCATGGTTGTAGCAGCGCCGTTTTATGTCGCTTGCATTAAAGCCCGATGATGCCATCGTATATGGTCTTCCATAAAGGTGGCGATAAAATAATAGGAATGATCGTAGCCGTCTTGCATGCGCAGGCTCAGCGCCTGACCGGTTTTGTCTGCCGCTGCTTTGAAAATTTCCGGCTTTAACTGAACCTCAAGAAACTGATCCGCTGTTCCCTGGTCTATTAGAATGTGCGCCTGGCTGGGACCATTATTGTACAACAGCGCGGTTGCATCATAAGGCGCCCATTTATTTTTATCAGCACCCAGATAGTTTGACAGCGCCTTCTCGCCCCAGGGAACCGATGACGGTGCGGCGATTGGCGCGAAAGCCGAACAGGTTTTATATTTATCGGCGTGTTTCAAATGTATCGTCAGCGCGCCATGACCGCCCATGGAGTGCCCAAAGATGCCGGCGTGCTCCGCGTCGACCGGAAATTCCTTTTCGATCAGTGCGGGCAGCTCTTCAGTAACGTAGGAATACATATTGTAATGCGTCGACCACGGCGCCTCGCTAGCATCGACGTAAAACCCAGCGCCCAGTCCAAAATCATAGGCGCCGTTGGGGTCGTCAGGCACGTCATTTCCATTACTATCGGGGCCGCGCGGCGATGTGTCGGGGGCAACTATCACCAACCCCAATTCTGCCGCAACGCGCCCCGCGCCGGCCTTGGCGATGAAATTTTCTTCCGTACAAGTAAGCCCCGAGAGCCAGTATAAAACCGGGAACGGCCCCTTCCCGTGCGTGTCTTTCGGCGGCGTATAGATCGCAAAACGCATGTCGCAGCGGCACGCTTGGCTGGCATGCGATAAGACGGACTGTTCGCCGCCGAAGGCTTTAACTGTCGATAGTGTCTTCATTGTCCGCCTGCAAATCCAGTTCCATATAAACAACGCCGTCTTCCGGGTTGTCGTAATATTTTTCGATCTCGACAAATCCATATTTATGATAAAGCGACAACGCCGGCTTTAATCGCTTCAGCGTATCAAGCCGCATAACGCGAAACCCAAGGCTCTGCGCCGCATCGATTAAGTCGCCACATAGCCGCCGCCCGAGACCCAGGCCTTGGAAATTCGGCCGCACATAAAGCCTTTTCATCTCACAAACGCCGTCGCCAAGGTCCTTCAACCCCACCGCCGCGGCGGCAAGCCCGTCAACACGGGCGAGCAGCAACAGTTTATAGAATTTCGGAAAACTCGCCATCTCCATTTCGAAGTCCTGAAAGCAGAGGTCGACTTTGAGGAAGGCGGCATAGTCCCGAAACAATAGCTGGACAGCAGCAACATCGCCATCAGAGGTCGCATTGATAATCTCTATACGGCGGGTATTCATTTGCAGTCTCAATAAATCACTACCGAGCGAATACTTTCCCCCGCATGCATCAAATCAAACGCCTTGTTGATATCTTCCAGCGGCATGGTGTGGGTGATAAGGTCGTCGATGTTGATTTTATCGTCCATATACCAGTCGACGATTTTCGGTGTGTCAGTGCGCCCGCGCGCACCGCCAAAGGCGGTGCCTTTCCACACCCGGCCGGTGACCAGCTGGAACGGCCGCGTTGAAATTTCTCTGCCGGCGTCAGCAACGCCGATGATGATTGACTGGCCCCAGCCGCGATGACAACATTCCAGCGCCTGGCGCATAACGTCGGTGTTGCCGGTGCAATCAAACGAATAATCGGCGCCGCCGCCAGTGAGTTCAACGACTTTCTCGACCACATTGCCAGCGCCGACCTCATTGACGTTGATGAATTGCGTCATGCCGAACTGCTCGGCAATCTCGCGGCGCCGGGGGTTGATATCGACACCAATAATCTTGTCAGCGCCAACCAGCCTCGCGCCCTGAACAACATTCAGCCCAATGCCGCCAAGGCCGAAGACGACGACGCTGGCGCCCGGTTCAACACCCGCAGTCCACACCACCGCGCCTACGCCAGTGGTGACGCCGCAGCCGATATAGCAGGCTTTATCAAACGGCGCGTCTTTACGGATTTTTGCAACCGATACCTCCGGCAAAACGGTGAAATTCGAAAAGGTCGAGCATCCCATATAATGAAACAGTTTCTCGCCCTTATACGAGAACCGGCTGGTCCCATCCGGCATCACGCCTTTGCCTTGCGTTGCGCGAACCGACGTACACAGATTTGATTTCTGCGACAGGCAGGTTTTACATTGCCGGCATTCGGCGGTGTAAAGCGGGATGACATGATCGCCGGGCTCAACGCTAGTCACGCCAGCGCCAATCTCGCGCACAACGCCCGCGCCTTCGTGGCCGAGGATGGACGGGAAGATGCCTTCTGAATCCTTGCCCTCAAGCGTATAGGCGTCGGTATGGCAGACGCCGGTCGCCATGATCTCAACCAAAACCTCGCCGGCTTTTGGACCGTCAAGATCAACCTCTTCGATGACCAATCGCTGGTTGGGCGCAATGGCGATGGCGGCTCTGGTTTTCATGGGTTCTCCTCCCCCTAATGGGCGCACGCATGGGCATTAACCGCGCTGCGGGCGGCTTGTCCAGACGGCGGATTGTCCCCCAAAATACGCCGGCCGTCTTGCATTGCGCCGACGATAGACCTTTATTGCGGCAAATCTCCTCTGGCCGATAACGGGCCGTCAGCTGGGCGCCAGCTTTGTCTTTATTCTATTGGACCGTCGTCATAATCGCAGGCTCCCTGATCGGGAGTTTTACGAATGTCGTCATTCACCGCAGCCCGTCGATGTGGGGCCTGGTTGACGATGCGTCGCCAAGAGGCTCGCTGCTGACGCCACGATCTTATTGCCCGCATTGCCGCTGTCCGATCCCGGCCTGGCGGATGGTCCCAATCGTCAGTTACCTGTTGCAGCGCGGGCGCTGTTCGGCATGCAGCGTGAAAATTTCCCCGCGATATCCGCTGGTTGAATTTGCCGGCATCGGTGTCGCCGGCGCCGCCTATCTGATTTTTGGCGCAACGCTGGCAGGACTGTTTGCTGCGGCGCTGGGATGGTGCCTGGTTGCACTTGCAGTGATTGACTGGGAGACCGGTTTTCTGCCGGACATGTTGACCCTGCCGCTAATCCCGCTCGGCCTCGCGGTCAATCTCGGGGGGTATTTTGTCCCGACCGCCGATGCATTCATTGGCGCAGCGGCCGGATATCTGGTGTTTCGGTTAATCAGTGCGGCTTTTCAATGGCTAAGGGGGGTTGAGGGGCTTGGACAGGGCGATGCAAAACTGGCGGCGGTGATTGGCGCGTGGAGCGGATGGCAGTTTTTGCCCGTTGCGGTTCTGGCCGGGTCGATAGTGACACTTCTGGCCGTTCTCTCGGCGCGTATAATGGGGAAAACCATCAACGCCAAAACCGAAATTCCCTTCGGACCGGGCCTATGCGCCGGGGCTTTTTTAGCTGTTTTGCTCGTAAATACGGCGAGTTAGCCGGCCCATAACCATGCTAGCCGCTGCCTGTAAAGGCTAATTTTCCATTTTTATCAGATGGTTATATTAATTTTGCGCAACTGTTGCGCTTTTTGTTGACTTATACACAGCCGCGAGCTATTTATGACAGATAAATGACAGTTTTTTATCGTTTGTGTCACATTTCGTGTGTAACATCTGGAAAATGGTAAAAAACAAAAAGAAAAGAACAGGTTAGCGTTATGTATGAGACCCGCCAGAGTGTAAGACGCCCGTTTTTATATGTGGTTGCCGCGTTATTTGCGATTGCGCTGGCGGTGCCCATGGCGGTGTCTTCTGGCCAGGCCTCAAATGGCGGTATTTTTGATGAATGCTTCGGCGCCAGCTGCAGCAACGCTGCTGTCTACGCCTCCACCAAATAACCGGCTCTGGTCTCTCCCGTACAATTTTGACTTTTCGGAATAACGCCGCCGCTTTGTGCGCGGCTTTCTGCCCGGTCGCACTCAGAAGTCGAACTGCGCCCGAAACGCGGCGCCGCGTACCGTTTCATCGCGAAGTCCGGCTAGCACTCCGTCTGCAAAAGCCGCACCCAGCCCCGCAGTCGTCTCGCCGAGATCGGCGTCGATAATGTAGCCATTGACGCCAAGGCGGATGCGCGCGGTCAGCCACCAATCTGCGCCAATGGTATAGGAATTATAGCCGCCGCCGGATGTTGGCGCATTTTCAAGATCGATCGTGTCCGCCCGCAACGCCAAGGCCAGGGCGCCAAGCCCGCCTTCATCAACGCCGCTGAATACCTTTGGGCGGTCAAACCGCGCGCCTTTGAGCGTTGGCTCTCCATTCACCATAAACCCGGCCTCGATATAGCCGCCGGAAAGCGTGTCATCGCCGGGACAGGCATCGCAGCTGGCAACCGTCAGCGCATATTCTCCAGCGGCCCAGAAGCGCCCCGTTGCGGCGGCAGCTTCAAGCCCGATAAAAACGTCTGACGATGCAAACCGTTCCGTCGCCAGAATGCGCCCGGGAATGTGGGAGACCGGCCGCTGGCGATAGCGAAGGAGCGGTCCGTCGCTGTCGGTTTTTCGGTAGCGCGCGGAAACGCCAAAATGGGTTTGCAGCCCCTCCACGCCAAATTCCGGCGCCAGCGTGAAGCGCCCCGCCACCGCATAGCCGCCAAAGGTCTTCTCACCTTCAATATTCTGGGCGAATATCCCCAACGCATAGCTATAGCGGTAGCGGTTTTCCAGAACCGCGACGCCAACACGCCGATTAAGGCTGAAAGCATCGGTGAACGCGGCGCGCTCATGGGTGAGTGTATATTTCGATGATGTTTGCTCGTTGAAGGAATTGGGCGTCTTAAACTGACCAACGCGGATCGTCGGACCGCCAATATTATATTCCATATAAGCGTCGGTCAGGGCGATATCGCCATCATTGTCGATGCTCAATTCGGTTTTAAACTTTGCCCGGCCGTAAAGCTTCCCGGACAGGCCGATACGCGCCGTGCGCAACTCGCCGCTGCTGATATCAAAGTCGGAATTCTCGCCGCTTGCAATCGCATAGTCAGCGACAACACGGCCGAAGATTTTGAGATCTGACAGCGCTGGCGCAATGGCCGGGTTGTTATCGGGACTGCCCGCCAAAGCCGCTGGGCCAGATATGATAACCGCCCCTATTGCCCAAAGTGCGATTCTAAACAACATATTTTACAGGCTTTCGGTACGACCTTGGTTGTCGCGCACCTAAGGGGCATCGGTGAAGCTTTGAAGAATGTTTTATGATATTTTTTTGACAGCCCGCAGGCTGAAACCATGCACAAAGTGCGTCTTTTGTGCGCTAACGCCTTTGAATCGGCCACACTGACAAATTGACATTCAAAAACAAATTACTGTTGAGAACGCCATAACGGAGTATGAGCCGTTGCTTGTCACAAAAGTTTCAAGACTCGCCGATATTAGGCTCGCGAAAATTCCAGTGAGAGGATTCGCAGGGCCGTGTTCGATATTTCTCTTTTTGCCATTGTCGGGTTTTTGTTTGCCGCCTACGCCGTTGTCGGCAATGACGCGCTGCAAACGCTGGGCACCTTCATCAGCTCCAACAACCGCCTGCACTGGTTCTGGCTGTTTCTGTTCGCCGCAATCATCCTTGTGGTGACGTTTACCTATGGCTGGATAATCAATGACGGGGATCCGTCCTTTGGGCGCCTGTCCAACACCCACAAATATCCGCCTATCGAAGTTCAGTGGTATCATACGCTGCCACCGCTGGTTCTATTAATCATCACCCGGTTCGGCGTTCCGGTCTCAACCTCGTTCATGGTCCTTACGGTCTTCGCCTCCATCGGCGGCCTGACCTCAATGCTGCAAAAATCCCTGATCGGCTACGGGCTCGCCTTTGCGGTCGGCCTTGGGATTTACCTCATCGCCTCTAATACACTTGAGAAGTTTTTTCGAAAGACGGTGCACCAACAACACCATCCCATCTGGGTGTTATTGCAATGGATGACGACCGGTTATTTGTGGTCGGTATGGCTGATCCAGGATTTCGCCAATATTTTTGTTTTTCTCCCGCGTGAGATAACCGCAGTCGAAGGCTTTACCGCGATGTTCGCCATCGTCGCGCTTCTCGCCTACACCTTCGCTAATAATGGCGGCCCGGTTCAGCGGATTTTGAAATCGAAGACGGCAGTATCCGACATCCGCTCCGCAACGATTATCGACTTCACATATGCCTCGCTCCTGTTCTACTTCAAAGAGCTCAACTCCATTCCCATGAGCACGACGTTCGTGTTTCTCGGCTTGATCGCCGGGCGCGAATACGGCTTTGCGTTGACCACAAAGGCCATCAGTTTCTTACGCACATGCGAGGTCGCGCTGTCCGATATCGCCAAAGCCTATATCGGCCTTGTTTTGTCGATTGATATGGCGGTGTCGCTGCCGTTTCTGGCAAGAGGGCTCGCGGGCGGCGGCTTTCCTCTCGACGAACTTGTGCCGACGATGGCTTATGCAGCCTTTATTCTCATCGCCAACCTTCTGCTTATTCCGGTAGGGCTGCATCTGCACCGAAAAACCAAGGCGCGAATGATTGCTCTGGCAACACTCCTGACGGCGGCGGCGCTGGCGTTCTTTAGCTTTCCGCTGGCTTAGAGCCTGTTCCTGAACAACTGAGTCATTTCAATCGGTTAGCGTCGGTAACCGATCCCTCATGTCATTGCCGGACTTGTTCCGGCAATCCAGGGCTGCAACTTGCGGAAAATTTCTGGATCACCGGGCTGGATTGAGCAAGCAATTCAGGCCCGGTGATGACAACACTGATATTGAGTACTGCTTTTTGAAGCAGTCACATAGCGATAGGCTCAGTTATTTTCTGATATGAATGCTTCAGCGCTCGCCAGCTCCTCCGGCGTGTTGATGTTCAGCAAACAATGTCGCTGGCTAAACGCCACACGGCGCGCGGCGCATTGTTCCGCCAGCGCATGGAGGGCGAGCCCTTTATCGGATGGCGCCGCGCGGAGTTGTTCCAATAGAACCGGCGCCCGCCAGAAGGCGAATGTCGGATGCGCACCGTCTTTACTACTGGCGATGGCGCACCCCCCTCCTGCCGCCAATTTCTCATAAAGGTCAGACGGCAAAAACGGAGCGTCAACCGGCGCTGTTACGAAACCGGTCGCTTCCGGCGCCTGCTGCAACAGCCAATGGCCTGCCGCCCACAGACCGGCAGCCGGACCGCGCGGTCCGGTCCCGCGGTCGGGCGCTAATTCAAGCTCCGTGTCATAAGCATGCGGCCCGGCAATCAGCACACGGTCTACCTGAGGTGCAAGACGGTCCATCACATGATCGATCAGCCGCCGCCCCGCCAACAGGACGGCGGGCTTGTCCGCGCCCATCCGCCGCGCATAACCGCCAGCTAAAATAACCCCGATGCGCGGCGGCGTATGGGTTTTGCTGGCCGCCATTTATCGCAGCCGCACAATCTCGACGTCGCCGCCAATAGCTACCGCCGGGGTGTTGGCCGTCCGGCGGATTAAAACATTGGCGCTGGCAAAGGGCGTCAGCAGCGAGCTGTCCTGATTGGGCGCCGGCGTTACATGTATGGCGCCGTCAGCGCCTTGCTCTGCGCTCGCCCGCAAATAAGTCTCGCGACCGCCATTAGCGGCTATAGCTTGCGCCAAAATCGCTTTTGAAAAATGCCGTGCATCGCTTTGCGTTGCAGCCAGACGCCGCACCAACGGCTGGACAAACAGCGCCGCCGTCACCAGCGCCGATGCAGGGTTTCCCGGCAAGCCAACGATGCGCGCATATCCAAGCTTGCCAAACCAGGTGGGTTTTCCGGGGCGCACGGCAATTTTTTCAAATAAGGTTTCGCCGCCGGCGCGGTGAAATGCGGATTTCACAAAATCATAATCACCCACAGAAGCGCCGCCAATCGGGATGATAATATCCGCATCGCGTGCGCGCGTGAAGAAGTCCGCAATCGCCTCTTCGCTGTCGGCGGCACATCCCAGATAGTCCGGCGCGCCGCCCCAGCTTATGACCATGGCCGACAGCGCAAAGTGGTTGGAGTTGACAATTTCGCCCGGCCCCAATGTCGCCCCCGGCTCGACCAGTTCATCACCATTTGAAAATATCGCAACGCGGGGACGGCGGGTTACGGAAACGCTCGGGACATTTGCCGCCGCGAAAATCGAGCCGTGAAAATTGTGAAGTCGCGTTGTTTTATTTGCGAGAACCTCTCCTTCCTGAAAATCAATCCCGGCCTGACGAATATGGCGCGGCTTTTCCTGCGGCATATTGATGGTGATGCGTTCGCCTTGGCGCGTCACGTCTTCTTGCATGATGACGTGGTCAGCGCCGGAGGGAACCGCGCCGCCGGTTAAAATCCGCACCGCCTCGCCTTCGGCGATAGTCCCGTCAAACGGCGCGCCCGCTGGCGCCTCGCCGACAACCGACAGCTCGGCGCCTGGCGCCATATCACTAAAGCGGACCGCATAACCGTCCATCGCGGAGGCTGCAAAAGGCGGCTGGGAAATCCGCGCAGCGATATCTTCTGCAAGAACCCGCCCGGAGACGTCGCCCAGCGAGACCGTCTCGACGTCGAGCATTTGGGCGCCATCGAGGATGATGGCGATGGCCTCGTCTACGCTAATCATCGCGCGAGAAATCTCCCGACTGGCCGCCTGATTTTTCAATCAGCTTGATGTCACCGATGGTCATCGATTTATCGATCGCCTTGGCCATGTCGTAAATCGTCAGGCAGGCGGTCGCGACTGCCGTCAGCGCCTCCATTTCAACCCCGGTTTTGCCGGTGGTTTTAACCTCTGCGGTAACGATAAACGTGCAGGCATCGTCGTCAGGTTCAACGCTCATCGACAGGCCGGTGATCGGCAGCGGGTGACACAGCGGAATAAGATCGCTTGTGCGCTTGGCGCCCATCACTCCGGCGATCTCGGCAATGCTCCGCATGTCGCCCTTCTTGACGCCGCCGCTTCGGGCGATCTCATAGGCTTTGGCTGAGAACACCACCCGCCCACGAGCCACGGCGCGGCGCAGCGTATCGGCCTTATCGGAGACATCGACCATGCGCGCACGGCCCTTATCGTCGAAATGGGTGAGATCGCTCTTCGCCATTGGCTTATTTTTCCATCAGTCGCGGCATCAGCTCTACCAGATTGCACGGGCCATGGCGCGAATCGAGCTGGTAGGAAATGATCTTGTCCCAGCCATCTTTAACGGCGCCGTTGGAGCCTGGCAGCGCAAATATAAACGTGCCCTGCGCCACGCCCGCTGTCGCCCGCGATTGCAGCGTCGACAGACCGACGCTTTCAAAACTCACCTTATGGAAAATCACCGAAAAGCCTTCGATCTCTTTATCAAACAACGGCCTGATCGCCTCCGGCGTGATGTCGCGGCCGGTCAAACCGGTGCCGCCGGTGGAGATAACCACTTCCACCGCCGGGTCCTCAATCCACTTCGCAACAGTTGCGGCAATGATGTCCGTCTCATCGGGAACGAGGTCGCGCGCCGCCAGCACATGCCCCGCCGCCTCGATCCGCTGGGCGAGTACATCACCCGACGTGTCGGTCGCGCGGGTGCGGCTGTCGGTGACGGTCAGCACCGCAATCCGCACCGGCTTAAATTCACGGGTTTCATCAATTCCATGCATCTTCAGTTGTCCTTTTCTCGCTCATCCCATCGCGTCGCATCGCTATAGTCCTGCGCGCGCGGGTCAATCCATCGCTCGCCGTCAGATGTGATTTCTTTTTTCCAGAACAGCGCCTTGGTCTTCAGAGTGTCCATCAAAAAATCCGCCGCCTCAAATGCATCGCGGCGATGACGCGCGCTGACGCAAACAAAAACGATGGGCTCGCCCGGTTTTAAGTCGCCGACCCGGTGGATGATCAGCGGCTCGTCAATCGCCCAGCGGCGGCGCGCTTCGGTTTCCAACTCGCCCAGCATGCGCTCAGTAACGCCAGGATAGTGTTCGAGATATAGCGCCGTCACCGCCGCTTGTGTTTCCTCTGCGCGCACCCTGCCCAGGAAACTCACGACAGCGCCCGCGTCTCCGGCGGTTTTCTCAAACGCAGAAAGCTCTCTGCCGGGATCGAATGGTGATGGGCTGATGCGGATCACGAGGCTCGCCTACCCGCCGCTGACAGGCGGTAAAAACGCGATCTCATCGCTATCGGAAATCGCCTCGCCGGTGCTGACGCGCTCATTGATGATGGTCTGAACCGATTTTTCCCTGAGCGCCGCACCAAGACGGTCATCGCCTTTGGCGATCAGATCAACCAGCTCGCGCAGATTGCGCACGCTGTCGCCAATGTGCAGCTCGCGCATCCGCCCACCGGCGAGATCGGCCAGCCTGCCAAAAAACAATATCCGCGCCATAAGCTACCCGCCCGTCATCGACATATGCCGCGCCACCGCCGGCGCCGCACCGCGCGACGAAATGTCAAAATCATGGCGCTCGGGTTTGCGCAACATCGCCGTATCAAGCGCCGCGTTCAGCGCCTCGGTCGGGTGTGGCCCGCGCAGCGCCGCGCGCAGATCAATATGATCGTCATGGCCGAGGCACATATATATTTGTCCGGTGCAGGTGACGCGCACACGATTGCAATCGGCGCAAAAATTATTGGTCAGCGGCGAGATAAAGCCGACAACGCCGCCGGTCTCGGCCACCCGGACATAACGCGCCGGACCACCGGTTTTCAACGCTATCGGGTCAAGCGTCCAGCGCGCCTCCAGCGTGTCGCGCACTGCCGTTAACGGCAAATACTGATCGACGCGGTCCTCATCCACTTCGCCGAGCGGCATCACCTCGATCAACGTCACGTCAGCATCGCGTTGATGCGCCCAGGCGATGAGCGAAGGAATTTCATCTTCATTAACGCCCTTCAGCGCCACCGTGTTGAGCTTTATTTTTAAACCCGCCGCTTGCGCCGCCTCGATACCGCTCAGCACTTTGCCAAGCATCCGGCGGCGTGTCAGCCGTGCAAATTTCGCATCATCAAGCGTGTCGAGGGAAACATTGATGCGTTTCACGCCAATGTCAGCGAGTTCATCGGCATGCCGTGCAAGCTGGGTTGCGTTGGTGGTCAACGTGATCTCATCCAACCCGTCGCCAAGCCGGCGGGACAACCGTCTCAGCAAGGTCATAATATCACGGCGCACCAGCGGCTCTCCTCCGGTCAGGCGAATTTTCCGAACCCCGCGGTTGATGAAGGCGACGGCAAGGCGTTCCAGCTCCTCCAGGCTCAGCACATCGCGCTTGGGCAGGAACGCCATCGCCTCGCTCATGCAATAGGTGCAGCGCAAGTCGCAGCGATCCGTCACCGACAGGCGAAGATAAGTAATTGCGCGGTCAAAGCTATCAGTCAGAAATTGCTTAGACATAGGATGATATCTGGGCCTTTGCGCCGCTGGGTCAAGTGATTTCAGGGCCTCCGCGGCACTTCGCGCGGGGCTGGAAGGCAAACCTCACAAAAACCGACGGAATTTGCCGCCGCCGCCGTTTAAGGAGTGCTGGGCCAATGAACCCCAGCTTTTATGAGGAGCTACAGATGAACAAGATTATTGTTGGGTTGATCGCCGGCGCCGGGCTCAGCCTGGTTGCGGCAAGCGCCATTGCGGGCGAAGGCAAGGGTGGCAAACATTTTGACCGCCTGGACACCAATGGCGATGGCGAGATCAGCGCCGAGGAGATGAATGCGCCTGGCCAGGCCCGCCACGAGCACCGCGAAACCATGATGACCGAAGCCGATACCGACGGCAACGGCTCGCTATCGCGCGAGGAGGTCAAGGCCTACCATAAAGCAAAAAAAGCCGCGCGTAATCCGGATAAAAATGGCGACGGCGTTGTCGATCACGACGAATTTCTCGCCAAGGCCGAAGAGCGCTTTGAAAAGCTGGACAAGAACGGCGACGGCGTATTGACTGACGATGAGCGAAAACATCACCGCCGACGCGGCCGACACTAAAACATCAACCCGGCGTCGCAAGCTAAAGACCAGCAGCGGCGCCGCAACAGTGCGAAGGTGCGATTGGCGCAACCAGACGATAGCGACGAGGCGCTTGTGCGCCTGGCGGGACGCGGCGATCGTGCGGCGGCGACGATTTTGATTGAGCGCCATACGAATAAAATCTATGCCGGGTGTTTCCGGATGCTTGGCGAGCGCGCAAGCGCCGAGGACGCGGCGCAAGAAACCTTCCTGCGGCTCTGGAAAAACGCCCATCGCTGGAAACCTCAAGGCGCCAAATTTGAAACCTGGCTCTATCGGGTGGCGATGAACACCTGCCTTGACCAACTACGAAAGTCGGGCCGCGAGATCAACGAAGATGCAGCACCGGAGCTTGCCGATCCGGCGCCCGGGCCGGCTGATGACTGTTTCGCAAACGAGCAAAGTTTTGCGATTGCCGCCGCGCTTGCTACATTGCCGGATCGTCAACGACTTGCGATTACGTTATGCCACTTTCAGGAGCTGTCTAATATTGAAGCGGCGGCAATCATGGAGATCAGCATCGAGGCGGTTGAATCACTGTTGGCGCGGGCGCGCCGGGCTTTACGCGACAGATTGGCGCCAATGAAACCATTTCTAACGGGAACGATGAGCGATGACGCAATCACCAACACCAACTGACAAAGTCCTAGAAGACGAGGCGAGCCTCAACGCCACGCTCGATGAGGCTCGCCTTCCCGAGCCGTCCGCGAACCTGAAGCGCGACATTCTCGCCGCCTATGACGACGTGCAACGACACCGGCGCGGCGGCTTTGCCCGCCTTGACGGCGTGTTTGGCCGTCTTCAACTGGCCAGCGCCGCCGCGCTCGCCGGCGTCAGCGTACTTGGTCTTGCGGTCGGCGCCTTCACGGCCAATTCCAGCGCCGCGCTATCGCCCGAAGACGAACTTTATATCTATGCAGAAGATGCGTTCGATTTGGCGCTCTTGGAAGATGAGGAGCTTGACCAATGGGCAAGGGAATAACCATTGCGCTGATCGCATCACTCGCACTGAACGTGTTTGCGGTCGGTTTCATCATGGGGCGGATCATCACGCCAAGCCATCAGCCGCTGGCGCCGACGCTTGAAGCGCCCCTTCACCGCATGGACAACCCAAGGGGCTTCATGCGGCGCGCCAAAGACCTGCCGCCGGAAAGCAGAACCGCCTTTCGTCATGCGATCCGCGCCAATATTCCGCAATTGCGTGCGCAACGAGAAGAAATACACACTCTCCAGCGCGCCTATCACAACGCCTTGCGGGCGGAGGAATGGGATCGGGCGGCGGCCGAGGCGGCGCTCAGCGAGCTGCAGGATGCGCGCGATCGCGGGCGGTCGCTAATCGATGAGGCGTTCCTCGATGCGATAGAAAGCCTGGACGGACAAGCCCGCGCGCAGTTGCTGCATCGCGCCGAGGAAAATCGCCCTCACCACAGGAAGCGCAAACATCGCAAGAAGGAATAGGTGGTTTATGGTAGCGGGAGCTGGACTTGAACCAGCGACCTCAGGGTTATGAATCCTGCGCTCTCACCAACTGAGCTACCCCGCCAAGAGGTCCGTTCGGCGATTTGGAGCGCCGAAAGCGCTGCTCTATAGCGGGCCTCGCGGGCGCCTGCAAGCCGGTTCAGGAGACCAGGTCTCGCACATGCTCGGCGATCGCAAGGCAGCTTGTCAGGCCGGGCGATTCGATGCCGTAAAGGCCGAGATAACCGTCGATGCCGTGGACTGATTTGTCAGAAAACAGGAAGTCGCCCTCCTCGCCCGGACCGGCGATTTTCGGCCTTATGCCGGCATAGCCGGGGACCAGCCTGGCGGCCTCAAGATCGGGCCAGAAGCGGCTTGCGGATGCGGCGAACGCATCGCGTTTGGTCTCATCGACATTATAATCGTCGCTTGTGCTAACAAATTTGAGGTCCGGGCCGAGTTTTGCCTGTCCACCAAGGTCGCGGCTATAGTGCGTACCCTGACTATCTTCGGTCGGTATCGGGTAAATCAGTCGTGAAAACGGCGCCTTGCCGGAATAGGTGAAATATTGGCCCTTGCCGTAATAGAGTTTCGGGATTGTCTTTGTTGGTATACCAACAATCAAATGGGCGACTTTGTCCGCGCCAAGCCCGGCGCAATTGACGACCATATTAGCGCGCAATGTTATCGGCTCGCCGCCGCCAATATCCAGCTCAACTCCGCCATCAACCACGCGCCCGCCACTGACCGGGCTCTCAAGCGCCAGCACGCCGCCGGCGTCTTCAAGCCCGCCCAGCAGCGCCAGCATCAACCCATGACTGTCAACAATGCCGCTTGACGGCGAGAACAGCGCGCCATCGCAACGCAGCGCCGGCTCCAGAACTATCGCCTCCGCGCCGGTTATCAGGCGTAAATCATCAACACCATTGGTCTGCGCCGTCGCCCGGATCGTAGACAGCCGCGCGACTTCGTCCTCGCCATTGGCGACAATCAGCTTTTCGCAGCGTTGGTGATTGACGTGATGCTCTTTGCAATAGGCGTAAAGCATGTCCCGGCCGGGAACGCATAGCCGCGCGCGCATGCCGCCCGGGCGGTAATAGATGCCGGCGTGAATAACTTCCGAATTGCGCGCAGACGTCTCTTCGCCAAAACCGTCATGGCGCTCGATGACAATCACCTCGCGGCCGGCGCGCGCCAACGCTCTGCCCACCGCCAGCCCAACCACGCCCGCGCCAATAACAATTACATCGACGCTCTCGGACATCTCATTCCTAATCCGTTGTCGCGATCCAGTCCGGATCGTCCTGCACTTCGCGCTCCCACATCAGGAAATCGTAATAGCCGCAGCGGGTCTGGGTCGGGAATTCGCGGCAAATCTTTGGCCGGCCTTCATAGATGGTGCAATTGCGAGTGTCCTGATCAAGAAACATGCAAGCGGTGACGAAATGTTCGTCGTCGCGATGTCTCAGAACCCGCGGATTTTCCTTGTCGCCCTTTTTGGTGAATTTCTTTTTCGCCTGGTCCTCGGTAATACCGTGATGCTTCGCCAGCCGTTTAATATCGGTTTTGGTGGTCGGTATATGCGTATAGGTGCAGCAATAGGCCGAGCACTTCAGGCAGTCATATTTTTGTTTCTTCGCCATAATCTTTCTCAAACAACTTTACTCGCGGCGGTACTGGACGAAGTCGCTCAGCGTTGCAAGCTTGTCGTACAAGCCCCTCGCGGTCGCATTATCCTTATGGGTCAGCCAATAAACCCGCGCGCAATCGCGCCTGTCGCATTCGGCGTAGACCGCCTCGATCAGCTTGGCGCCAACCCCGGCGCCGCGCGCTGCATCGCTGACATAAAGGTCTTCCAGATAGCAGTAGTCGGTCTTCGACCAGGTTGCGGGATGAAACACACAATGGACGAACCCGATAACGCCAGCTTCAGTCTCAGCCAGTCGCGCGCAATAGCGTTGATCTTCGCAGAGCCGGCGAAAGGTCTCAAAGGTGACCTCTTCGTCAAGCGCCGTCTGGTAAAAGTCGAGATAGCCGCGCCACAGGATGCGCCATTGCGCCTCATCATCTGGACCGAGCGGGCGGATGAACACGCTCATGCGGCGATCTCCGCGGGGTGCGCGCTGGCGATCCAGCCGCCGCCGAGGACGCGGTCAAACCCTGGCTCCGGCGAATAGAAAACGCAAGCCTGTCCCGGCGCGACGCCTTCTTCCGGCGCCGCCAAATCCACGGCCCAACCTTTATCCCAAACCAGCCGCGCCGGCGCCGGCGGACGGGTTGAGCGAACCTTGACCGCAATCTCCAATCCCGCACGCGCGGCGTCCTCGCCGGCGCCGTCGCCGAGCCAGGTGACCTCTTTGAGGCCGATGCGCGACACCATCAATGCCTCGCGCGGCCCGACAATCACCTCGCGCCGGCCCGCATCGAGCCGCACCACGTAAAGCGGATCGCCGGTCGCAACGCCAAGGCCGCGGCGTTGACCAACCGTATAATGAATGACGCCCGGATGGCGGCCCATCACCGTGCCGTCGATATGCACAATCTCACCGGGCGCGGCCGCGCCAGGGCGCAGGCGCTCAACAACGGCGGCGTATTTACCTTCCGGCACAAAACAAATGTCCTGGCTGTCGGGCTTGTCGGCGACCGCCAGCCCGAGCTGGCCAGCAATCCGGCGCACCTCTTCCTTTGGCATCTCGCCGAGCGGAAAGCGCAAATAATCAAGCTGCTCGCGGGTGGTGGAGAACAGGAAATAGCTTTGGTCTTTTGCAGCGTCGCGCGCCCGGCGCAGCTCCGGCCCGTTCGGCCCGACAACACGGCGGATATAATGACCGGTCGCCATTGCCGCGCCGCCAAGATCGCGCGCCGTGCCAAGGAGGTCTTTAAACTTTACCTGCTCATTGCAGCGGATGCACGGGATCGGCGTCGCGCCCGCCAGATAAGTGTCGGCGAAATCGCTCATCACCGCATCGCTAAACCGGCTTTCATAATCGAGCACGTAATGCGGAAAATCCATCGCTTCTGCAACGCGGCGGGCGTCATGAATGTCTTGGCCCGCGCAGCAAGCGCCTTTTTTCTGGATCGCAACGCCATGATCGTAGAGCTGAAGCGTGACGCCGACGACATCATAGCCGGAGCGTTTGGCCAGCGCCGCCGTCACCGAGCTGTCCACCCCGCCCGACATCGCCACAATGACGCGCGCGCCAGCCGGAACGCCAAGGTCGATACGCGGCGCGTCAATCGTTGATATGTCAGTCATTAGGCTCATTTGGCGGCGAACATAGGCATTGCGCGCGTTGAAAACCAGCCTTGGCGTACGACTATTGTCGCTTTGCAAGCCTCCGCCATTACTGGGCTAGCGCCAAATGTTAGACCACATTTTCCAGCCAGGCCGGCGCCGAACGGCGGCGGCGCGCAAATCGCCAGCCTGGTGAAATTATACAGCCAGTCAAATCTATTCAGAGACGCAAACGCCATAAGCTCCGTACCAATCCTTTCCGGGTCTTTCCAGGCAAAAAACCACCCGAATGCACTATAAGGCGCCCCAAAGCCGTAAGGATAACTTTTCACCAAATATAGGATTCCTTGAAGACTACCCTCCTAGAGTTGCATTTTCGCAAAGTTCATTCCCGCTATTGGGGTGAGGGTTTTCGATAGGTTTTATGGCGCCGCGTTCACGCCTCGGCATGGGCTTTCAGACCGTCGTGAAACATCATTTCCCAACCGCTTTGCGCACTCTTAACTGAGCTTTCAGTGATATTGCCCATTAGCGCGTCCGACACGGTCAGCAAGGCGGCGCCGTCCTTTGACTCCAGCGCCAGCTTCAACATGGAAACGGTCGGCCCGCCCCAATCCGGCGCCATATAACCGACCAGATATATCGACTTGCCTGGCGTGCACATTTGAACGCGGTACCATTCCAGGCTTTCATGGTTCTCGCCGGTCTCAACCAGCCGCCCGCCCATTTCAGCCCTCAGCGACATAACGGACCCCGCGCCCAAGGCGCGAAAATCAGTCATCCACCAATCGTTGATCCCATCGGTCATCAAGGACCACACCGCATCAACCTCGCGCTTTATGGCCATCTCGAACTGGTATTTGAATATTCTGCTGTCAGATAATGTTTCCAACGACATAATGTCCCCTTTCCTGGTGTGTTACTGCGCCTTGTCCGCAAGCTGTTTGAGCCGCGCGACCGACGTGGCGATGCCGGCGACATGCTTATCGACCCAGCCGCTACAGACCTCGCCGAGCGGCTTTGGGTTCAGATAGTTCCACCGCGTCCGGCCTTCGCGCCGGACAATGATCAGGCCGGCGTCTTCGAGAATGCCGATATGTTTCATCACCCCGGTTCGGCCGGTAGAGGGAAACAGATCGATAATTTCCCCGGTCGACTTTGGGCCCTCGGCCAGCACATCGATAATTCGGCGGCGCTTGCGTTCGCAAACCGCCTTCCAGATCCGATCTTCTGATGTCGATATTAATGTCACCTTATAGTGACATATTTGAACACCAGGAAATTGTCAAGCGGCAAAATTAAAGCTTCCAAGCAGTAAGACATAGTGCAGTTCGCTATCGCAACTTTGTGAACACCGGTAACCTTTAATCCGCGCACCGTTTCATTCTTTAAGGTCTTCGACAGCAGGAGACAGAGACTGCAAACGTCCTTAATCGGGACGTAAGGCAGGCGCGCGGCGCTTTCTTGCATACTACGGGCTTCAATATTGGCGAGGGTTTTCTATGCTTAATGCAGCAATATCAAAATCTAAGGCCGCGCAAAGGCGCTCATTTAAAACCCTGCCAATGTATTGCGATTATTGAAGCAAACTGCGCCTTAAACACACTCTTGTTCTGTATTGAGACATCTTTGGCGCATGTGTTTTTCACGAATAATCAACCACTTATAGAAGCTTTTACCATGCTGCTTAGCCGTTTTTTAAAAGCGCGGCGGCTAAGGTCCTCATAGTAACCGTTGTGTATTTAGGGGATCGAGAGCGTTCATGACTGTCGTAGCCAATCCAGCCGCGCCGCCCGTCAAAAAAGACCCATATGTGATTGGGCCAGACGGCACGCCGCTTACATTAAAAGATCTGCCGCCGCCGAGCACCAAACGCTGGGTGATCCGCCGCAAGGCGGAAGTTGTCGCAGCTGTCCGCGGCGGCCTGTTGACGCTCGAAGAAGCATGCGAGCGCTACACGCTGACGGTGGAAGAATTTCTGTCCTGGCAAAAAGCCATTGAGCAATTTGGCCTGCCGGGCCTGCGCGCAACCCGCGTTCAACAATACCGCTAATCCCTCCCAACTTTTCGATTTTTCGAAAAACCCGCGCACCCCTCGCGCGGGTTCTTTTTGTGCGGGGGTCTGACTGCCGCCGAGCCCGGCGCCCGCACAGGTTGAATAGCGGGCAAGCGTTGATATTCCGGGCTAAAATGCATTTCGGGCTGAACCGTGTTAGTATAGGATCATCCGAGGGGTATGGTTTAATGCGGGTGTGGGACCTGAGGGTCTTTGTGTACATATGATGAAATTCATCGCCTCAGACCTTGATGCGGCAAAGCGCAAGGCGCGCCGCGCGCTGGGCGATCGCGCGTCGATCATTTCCGTCCGTGACCTGCCGAGCGGCGACGTTGAGGTGACCGCATCTGACAAGCCCGCCCCCGCTGCGCCAGAGCCGGCGCCAAAGGCGCAATTTGCCGGCGCCGCACGCGACGCCGTCGACGAAGGCCCGTTCAAAATGACCGCCGGCGCCAGGCTCAACCAATCGGTAGAGCAGAGCTTTTCCGAAGACGCGCTGGCGCGGGTGAGCGGCGCGCTCACCGGAGGAAAGTCGGCGCCGCATTTTGATATGAGCGATGCGACCGTGCGGGCGATGGCGGAAATATTATCGCCCCATGGCGTCGGGCAAAAATTGCTCGCCGCCCTCGTTAACGGCGCAAAAACCTCCGCCATCAACGAAGATCTCTACCGCCTTGAAGCCGCGTTTGACGAGGCGTTTTCCTATGCGCCTCTGCATTTCTCACCATCGACGCCAATCATGCTGGTCGGCCCTACCGGCGCCGGCAAAACTTCCTGTGCAGCAAAGCTCGCCGCCTCCGCGTCTGACAAGAATGCGCCGGCGCTGATGATGACCGCAGATATCGGGCGCGCCGGCGCCGTTGAACAAATCAAATCCTATAGCGAAGCGTTGGGCGCTGATTATTTCATCATTGAATCACCGCTCGACGTCGAGAAGATCTTGCGCAGCCACCGCCCCAATGGCGCGGTGATCCTAGATACGCCCGGCGTCAGCCCCTATGATGGCGGCGACGTTGCGGCGCTGAATAGCTACAGGCAAGCTTCCGGCGCCGAGCCGGTTCTGGTGTTGCCGGTAAGCGGCGATGCGGCCGAATATATCGACTGGGTGCATGCGTTTAAGGAGATCGGTGTCAAGCGCTGCATCCTCACCAAGTTCGACGCCACCAAGCGCGTCGGCGCCGGGCTGTGCGCGGCGTTTGAGTGCGCGTTGTCGCTGGCGCATTTCTCCCAAACGCCATTTATCTCCGAAGGGATATTAACCGCCACGCCGGAATTCCTCGCCCGCCGGGTGATCGCCAGCCATCCGGGCCAGCTTGGCTAGGGTGTCGAGCGGAATGTTGGTGCGTGCACAGGGTTACTCGTCGGAAAAAACCTCATCGCCGACATAAACGACGCCGCCGCCATGATGGGTGATGCGGCCGTTGACGGATTTCATCCGCACTTCGCTTGACCCGAACAGCCGCAATTCCGGTTGCGTTGCCGCGCCGCCAAAATAGACCCCGCCGGAGCCGTCAATATGCGCCCGCAACCTGTCGGCGCGCCCGCCTTTCACGGCAACACCGCCGGAGCCTGCAATCCGCGCGGTCATCGGTCCATCGAGCCGCGTTGCGCGGACAATGCCCGAACCGGCGATGGAGACGTCGAACATGCCGTTAATATCGCCGATGATCACATCCCCCGGCCCGGCAATATCGACATCGACCATCTGCGTATCGCCAACCATAATGTCGGCATCTCCCGAAATATCGATTTCCAACCCGGCGTTAATATCGCCCATGACCAGGCGGCTGCCGTCAATCAGGCCGACAATCGCTTCGTCAACATCACTGGTTTGTCCGTATACATAACACGCATCAAGCAGCAGCGCGCCATTCAGACGCTCCATGTCAAGGAGGATCCAAGCGTCAATAAAATCAACGTCGCCATGAACCGGCATCGCAACGATAATCGTCGGATAGTCGTCAAAAAAGTCCTGGTCGGCCGGCTTGCCGGTTGTCAGCTTGCGGTCTTTGCGCGCATTAACATCTCGTCTGATGCGCCGGTCGCAGCAATTGCGCGTCTCGCCCTCGCGCCATTTCTCACCGATGATGATGACAACGCCGTCTTTTTCACTGACCTCGAGCGGCTGATGTTTTTTGCCCTGGCGAATTTCGACATCGATCTCATCACCGCTGGTGGTGACGATTTCGACCGCCCCGGTCACGTCCCGAAATGAGATTTTATTGGCGTCAAAAGTCGCCGCTGTAGCAGCGCCAAAAAACCCGATGATGCTGGCGGCAAAGACAGCGCCCCCGAGGACCGCCCGCTTCGCACCGTAATTTTCAATATTAACCATGGCTACGCCCTACTAAATTATGATTGCAGGGATGAAACAGCAAATTCTGCGCCGCAAGCCCTTCACTCTGAGCGGGTTTGAAACCCGGCCAGAAGCTCGCCAAACCAGCGCCCGGCGACAAGGGCTGTGATGTCGCTGACATCGCAAGCCGGATCAAATTCCGTAAGATCGACAGCACTCACTTTGTTGTGGGCGCCGGCCGTCCTCGCAGCGGCGAAGAAATCCACCGTCGTCATCCCGCCTGGCCTTGCCCCCGGCGCGCCCGGCGCCAGTCCACGCTCGATCACGTCGATATCAAAATCGACATAAATCCGGTCGCAGCGCGTAGCGATTTTGTCAAACGCGTCTGCCAGCACCGCTTCAATGCCGCGCCGGCGGCATTCGCCCATTGGATAAACGCTAATGCCTTCCGCCTTGGCGGTTTCATGCATATAGGCCGCGTTAGCGAACGGCGCGATACCGATCTGCGCGATATGCGCGCCGGGCAGTCCGTCATCGAGGAGCGCCTGCACCGGGTTGCCGTTTAACAGGCCGGCGGAGGTGTCGCGAAGGTCAAAATGCGCATCGAGGGTGATTAACCCGGTACTTTTCAGATCGGAACCGGCACTATGAACGCCGGGCCGAGTGATCGCGTTATTGCCACCAATCAGTATGCTGAGTTCATGGCTGGCCGCAAGCACTGAAAAGGCGCCCGTAATCGGTGCAAAACTCTCCTCAGGCGACATGCCGTTGAGCGCAACATCGCCGCCGTCATAGACGCCCTGCCCGCGCAAATCCTGGCCGGTCTCCACATCATAGGTGCTGATACGTTCAAGCGCGGCGCGGAACACTTCCGGCGCGCGGTCACACGCGCCCGGCGTCACCGCGCCCCCAGCCATCGGCGCGCCGAGCAGCGCAACCGGCGCATCCTGCTCGGCGGATAACAGCCCGGCTAATGAATGCCATTGTTTCGCAACACCGTCGCCTGAAGTCATTTTCCCGTCCTACACGAAAGAACCGCGCCCTTTATTCACAAGCCCGGCGGGTGTGTCTATATGTCGGCAGGCAACAACGGCGCGGCTGGCAAGTTATGTGGGACACATTGTGGATCGATGGGCAAATAGCAACGCTCGATCCGGATATCGACGCCGCCTATGGGATGATCGCGCCCGGTGCGGTCGCCGCCGAGGCTGGCAAGATTGCCTGGGTCGGACGCGTTGCCGATCTGCCGGCGGCGCCGGAGACGCTGACCCGCGAGGTTGTCTCGCTCAACGGCGCCCTGATCACCCCCGGCCTTATCGATTGCCATACGCACCTCGTTTACGCCGGCGACAGGGCGAGTGAATTTGAGGCCCGCCTCCTCGGCAAATCCTACGAAGAGATCGCCGCAGCCGGCGGCGGCATTATTTCCACTGTCAAGGCGACACGCGCCGCCAGCCAGTCCGAATTGACAGAGGCCGGGCTGGCGCGCCTTGACGCGTTAATTGCAGAAGGCGTGACGACAATCGAAATCAAATCCGGCTATGGGCTGGATTTGGAAACCGAATTGAAAATGCTACGCGCCGCCCGCGCTCTTGGTGAGGCGCGGCGCATCACCGTTAAAACCACCTTCCTCGGCGCCCATGCCGTAGCGCCGGAATATGCCGAGCGCAGTGATGATTATATCGATCATGTCTGCAATGATATTTTGCCAGCCGCACAGGCGGAAGGGCTCGTTGATGCTGTTGATGGGTTTTGTGAAGGCATCGGTTTCTCGCCGGCGCAAATCGAGCGCGTTTTCAAAAAAGCGAAAGCGCTCGGCTTGCCGGTTAAGCTCCATGCGGAACAATTATCCGAGCTGGGCGGCGCCAGGCTCGCAGCGCAATATGATGCTCTGTCGGCTGACCACCTTGAATATCTGAACGACGCCGATGCGAATATAATGGCAAACGCCGGAACTGCCGCGGTGTTACTGCCCGGCGCATTTTATTATCTGCGCGAGACTAAACTGCCGCCGGTTGACGCATTGCGCGTGGCCCATGTGCCGATGGCGGTCGCCACCGACTGCAACCCCGGCACCTCGCCGCTGACATCGTTGCTACTGGCCATGAACATGGCATGCACATTATTTCGCCTGACCCCGCAGGAGGCGCTGGCCGGCGTCACAAGACAGGCCGCCGCCGCGCTCGGGCTGGCGGGCGAGACCGGAACCATCACGGTCGGAAAATCCGCCGATCTTGCGATCTGGCGCCTATCGGCGCCTTGCGCGCTTGCCTATCATATCGGCTATAACCCTCTGAAAACGAGAATTTTTGCAGGCGAGATGCGGTGATGATTGTAAAGCCCGGAGAGGCCAGCCTGGCCTCGCTAGAAGACGTCTACCGTAACAGCGCACCGGTGACGCTCAATAAAACCTGCCACAAAGCCATCAACGCCTCAGCTGCGATCATCGAGCAGGCGGCTATCGGCGCAGAGCCGGTTTACGGCGTTAATACCGGCTTTGGCAAACTCGCCAACCGGCGCATCGACGCCGATGATGTTGAAACCCTTCAACGCAACCTCATTCTTTCTCACTGCGCCGGCGTCGGCGAGCCGCTCCATATCAAGACTGCGCGTTTAATCATGGCGCTGAAGCTCATCTCTCTCGGGCGCGGCGTATCGGGCGTGCGTATGGGAACGATTGCGCAAATCGAGGCGATGCTGGAGCGCGGGGTGACGCCGGTGATCCCCGGCCAGGGATCGGTTGGCGCATCGGGTGATCTGGCGCCGCTCGCACATATGGCCGCCGTTATGATCGGCGAAGGCGAGGCGTGGTTTAATGGCGCGCGCATGCCGGCGAAAGACGCGCTTGCGGGCGCCGGAATTAAGCCGCTCGTGCTTGGCCCAAAGGAAGGCCTTGGCCTTATCAACGGCACGCAAGTTTCAACCGCGCTAGCACTGATCGGCCTGTTCGACGCCTGGCGTTCGATGCATGCAAGCCTGGTCACCGGCGCCTTGTCGACCGATGCGGCGATGGCCTCTGCGGCGCCATTTCGCGATGAAATCCACGCCGTACGCGGCCATCAGGGCCAGATCGATGCGGCGCATTTTCTCCGCGCGATCATGGCCGGGTCGCAAATCCGCGAGAGCCATCGCGATGATGATGAGCGCGTGCAGGACCCCTATTGCATCCGCTGCCAGCCGCAGGTGATGGGCGCTTGCATCGATCTGTTGCGCCAGGCGGCGGCGACGCTTCAGATTGAGGCCAATGCCGCAACCGACAATCCGCTGGTGTTCACTGACGGCGCGATCCTTTCCGGCGGCAATTTCCATGCGGAACCCGTGGCCTTCGCGGCCGACCAGATCGCGCTGGCGATCGCCGAAATCGGCTCGATTGCACAGCGCCGCATCGCGCTGATGGTTGACCCGACGCTGTCTTACGGACTGCCGGCGTTTTTAACGCCCGCGCCCGGCGTCAATTCCGGCTTCATGATCGCCGAGGTGACCTCCGCCGCGCTAATGTCGGAAAACAAACACCGCGCCGCCCCCTGTTCGGTCGATTCCACACCGACCTCCTGCAATCAGGAAGACCATGTCTCGATGGCGTGTCATGCAGCGCGGCGGCTGATCGACATGAACCGAAACCTCGCACAGATTATCGGCATCGAGCTGTTAACAGCGGCGCAAGGAGTAGAATTTCGCAAACCGTTAAAGACAAGCCCGGCATTACGAGAGGTGATCGTCAAGCTGCGAGAGAGTATTCCGGCGCTTAAGGAAGACCGGTTTATGGCGGATGATATGGAGAAGGCATGCGGGCTCATCGTAAGCGGCGGCGTGTGTACTTGTATATCAGCAAAAGTGTCATCACCGGCGTTGATGGTTCCCGTTCTTCAACCCCGGTGATCCAGACTGGATCGCCGGGCCAAGTCCGGCAAAGACAAAGAAAGAACGCTTAGGAACTTATCTATGACTGACCCCCGCAAAAACGCCCGCACGGTTCGCGCACCGCGCGGGCCGGACATCACCGCCAAGCATTGGGTGACGGAAGCGCCGATGCGCATGCTGATGAATAATCTCGACCCGGATGTCGCCGAAAACCCGCATGAGCTGGTAGTCTATGGCGGCATCGGTCGCGCGGCGCGGACATGGAACGACTTTGACCAAATTGTCGCGTCGTTGAAACAATTGAATGACGATGAAACCCTGCTGGTACAATCGGGCAAACCGGTCGGTGTATTCAAAACCCATAAAGATGCACCGCGTGTCCTGATCGCCAACTCCAATCTCGTGCCGCATTGGGCGACATGGGATCATTTCAACGAACTCGACCGCAAAGGCCTGATGATGTACGGCCAGATGACGGCGGGCTCATGGATATATATTGGCAGCCAGGGAATTGTTCAGGGCACGTATGAGACTTTCATGGAGGCGGGCCGGCAACATTTTGGCGGCGCTTTAAAAGGCAAGTGGATATTGACCGCCGGGCTTGGCGGCATGGGCGGGGCGCAACCGCTCGCTTGTGTACTCGCCGGCGCCTGCTGCCTCGCGGTTGAGTGTAACGAAGACAGCATCGATTTTCGCCTCCGCACCGGCTATGTTGACGCCAAGGCGGCGAGCCTTGACGAGGCGCTGGCGATGATCGAGCGCTGGACCGCTGCGGGCGAAGCAAAATCGGTCGGGCTTGTCGGCAACGCCGCCGATATTTTCCCCGAACTTGCAGCCCGCGCCAAAGACGACCCGAAAGCACGGCCCGACATCGTCACCGACCAGACCTCGGCCCATGACGTGCGCAATGGCTATCTGCCGCAAGGCTGGACGGTGGCGCAGTGGCGCGAAAAGCGCGAGACCGCGCCGGAGAACGTTGAACGCGCCGCGCGCGCATCCATAAAACTTCATGTTCAAGCGATGCTGGATTTCTGGCATGCGGGCGTGCCGACGCTCGATTATGGCAACAACATCCGCCAGGTCGCCAAGGAAGAAGGGTTGGAAAACGCGTTTGATTTTCCGGGTTTTGTGCCAGCATATGTCCGGCCGCTGTTCTGTCGCGGTATTGGTCCATTCCGCTGGGCGGCGCTGTCCGGCGATCCGCAAGATATTTACAAGACCGACGCCAAGGTCAAAGAGCTGATCCCGGACGATCCGCATCTTCACAACTGGCTCGATATGGCGCGTGAGCGAATTGCGTTTCAAGGCCTGCCCGCGCGCATCTGTTGGCTCGGCCTCGGCCAGCGCCACCGGCTCGGGCTTGCGTTCAACGAAATGGTGAAGTCGGGCGAACTGGCCGCGCCCGTGGTTATTGGCCGCGATCATCTCGATGCCGGCTCGGTCGCCTCACCCAACCGCGAGACCGAAGCGATGTTGGATGGTTCCGACGCCGTTTCCGATTGGCCGCTGTTGAACGCATTGCTAAACTGCGCATCGGGCGCCACCTGGGTGTCGCTGCATCATGGCGGCGGCGTCGGCATGGGCTTTTCACAACATGCCGGCATGGTGATTGTCGCGGACGGCACGGACGACGCCGCGCGGCGCATTGAACGGGTGTTGTGGAACGACCCCGCATCTGGCGTGATGCGCCATGCCGACGCTGGATACGAGATCGCAAAAGACTGCGCGGCGGAGCATAGCCTCAACTTACCGGGCATCCATTAATCATGCCGGATTTATCGGTAAACGGAATATCTCTTCATTATGAAACGGCCGGGGACGGCCCGCCGCTGGTGCTGATCGCCGGGCTCGCCAGCGACGGCGCCAGTTGGACGCCGACGACGCCCTTTCTGATCCCGCATGCGACGGTAATCCTGCCCGATAATCGTGGCTGCGGACAAACCCGCACAGGTGGTGCGGTGACGATTGAGGCGATGGCCGATGATATTATCGCACTACTCGACCATCTTGAAATCGAACAGGCGGACTTGCTCGGCCATTCCATGGGCGGCGTCATCGCCATGACCATCGCCGCGCGGCGCCCGGACCGGTTGCGGCGGCTTGTTCTGTCTGCGACAACGACGGCGGTTCCTCCGCGTGCGCGCTCGATCATTGAAACGCTGGTCAGCCTGCGAGAGGCCGGCGCGCCGGAGGAAGACTGGTATCGCGCATTCTTCCACTGGCTGTTTCACCCGGCGTTTTTTGAAAGCGAAGCTGCAGTCGCCGCCGCCACCGCCATGGCCAGAGCCTATCCCCATGCGCAAAGCCCCGGCGACATGCGCCGGCAAGTCGACGCGCTGCGTGAATACGACGCCAGCGCCCTGCCCGCGCAGATAGGAGCCGAAACGCTTATCCTCGCCGGTGAAGGCGATTTATTGTTTCCCCCGCAGATGATTGCAGAAAACTTCCGTTCCCTGAAAAACAGCCGAACTGAAATTATCGCTGACGCCGCACACTCGCTGCAATGGGACCAGCCGGAAGGTTTTGCGCGTGCTGTGGTTCGGTTCTTGAAGTAGGATTCGTCTTCATTGCTATGCAGACGTCATCGTGGCAACCCCCTTCGTCACCTTCGGTGACACTTCCCCCGCGAGCGGGGGAAGAATTCAGTTGCAACGGGCTCCACGTAATTCCTCCCCCGCTCGCGGGGGAGGTGTCAGCGAAGCTGACGGAGGGGGCTCTTTCACAGTGTGAATATGCTAGCGGCGACGATAATTCGCGCCGTCTATTGGCTCAGACCGTTGCGCCACATAGCGCGCCTCCCGCCCCGGAAGTTTCAGTTGAGTACGCGCAAGTTTTACGCTAAACCTCCCCTCGCGAAACGGATAGCGCTCGTTGCCAAGAAAAATGGCCGCCCCAATATCTAAGACAAGGGGTGTCAGAGCGCGGACCGGGATCGCCTTGGGGTTGAAAAAAATCAACCTTATAGGGCGCGCCGTCGCAACCGGTCGAAGCGCTGCGGCAGCGAGAAAAATGCTCGCCAATGTACTTTGTAACCAGATAAAGTTGAGCGACGCCCCATGAAAAACCTGATGAGCTGCACCGCTTTGGTGAGCGGGATATTTTGCAATTTCGCCTTTGCACAAAGCGATGCGCAAACTGCATTACCGGCGACAAGAGATGTCATCACCGTGACAGCGTTGCGCCGCGAACAATCGCCGCAAGATGTCAGCGTCGCTCTAACTGTTCTCGGCGGCGATACGCTGATCGACCTTGGCGTCGGTACGCTGAACGGGCTTGAGAATTTCACGCCCAATCTCGAGATTGAAAGCCAGTTTGGCGGCGGCCAGCCGAGCTATTCCATTCGCGGCGTCGGGTTTCGCGACTATGCAACGCTGAATGCGCCAACTGTCGGCATTTATGTTGACGATATCGCGTTTCCGGTTCCGGTGATGACCCAAGGGGTGTTGTTCGACGTCGACCGGGTTGAAGTTTTGCGCGGACCGCAAGGAACGCTTTACGGCCGCAACACAACTGGCGGCGCGATCAAAGTTATCTCCGCGCGGCCGACGGATGCGTTTCGCGCCGGTCTGGTGGTAGAGGGCGGACGCTTTGGCCGTGTCGATACGGAAGGATTTATTTCCGGCCCGGTGAGTGATGCGGTCCGTATCAGGCTGTCCGGCGCCAGCGCCCATGGCGGCGGCTGGCAAACCAACCGCGAGACCGGCGAGGAAATCGGCGATGCGAAGAAATATGCGCTGCGCGGTCTCATCGAGGCCGATTTAGCGGATAATATTGAGGCGTTGATCAATATTCACGGCTTTGTCGATGATTCCGACGGGCTTGGCTTGCAACTGTTCAACCCGTCCGTGTTTGGACCGGCCGCACATGCCGGCCGGCGCGAGACCAGCTTTGGCTCGTCCGATGAATTCGCAACATTGGTTGGTTTTGACGCTGGCCAACGCCCGTTCCGCAACAATGAAGGCTGGGGCGCAAGCCTTACACTGGGCGCCGCGCTTGGCGATGTCGATCTCACCTATATCGGCTCTTTCGAGACGCTGAACCGAAAAGAATTCAACGACTGGGATGCGCTGACAATTGGCGCCGCGGGGGTTTTCTTTCAAAGCAGCGTCGATGTTATGTCTCATGAGCTGCGCTTCAGCGGCGAGGCTGCTAATCGTTTTCGTTGGGTCGGCGGGCTTTATTATGCGGACGAAGATTTAAACGAGATCTATCAGTCTGACTTCGTGGCGAGCTTCGGCCCCGGCTTTGCTGTCACCACGCCCTACAAACAAGATGTCCGCACGCTCGCCGCTTATCTGCATACAGATTTCGACATCACCGATATGATAACTATTGTCGCTGGCGTGCGCTATGAGGACGAGGAGCGACGGCTTCGCGACCTCGGCACATTCGCGACCGGTTTCGGCGCGCTTAACTTCGCTAACGGGACGGTGGATGGAACGCTGGAAAGCCGCGATTTGAACTCCGATAATGTCAGCGGTAAAATCGGCGTCAATATCAAGCCCGCTAAGGATATTCTTTTATACGCATCCTACAGTCGCGGCATAAAATCGGGTGGATTTACCGCCTATAATACGCTCAACCCACGCGCGGTCGACCCGTTCACGCCGGAAAAACTCAACGCCTATGAAGCCGGTTTCAAAACCCAATTCGCCGACGGCGCCGTGACAATGAACGGTGCGGTTTTCTACTATGATTATAAAGATCAACAAGTTCAGTCGGCGATATTCGACGCAGGCACGGGCGCAATTGTCGGGCGCATCGTCAATGCGCCGGAAAGCGAAATTTACGGCGCGGAGGTGGAAATCACCTACCGCCCGGCGCCATGGCTGACCATTGGCCAATCGCTTGGCTACAAGAGCGGCGAGTTTAAAACCTTCACCGATCTCGACACCGCCGCTACCGCCATCGCAGCAACAGCGGTATCAGTTGACCGCGCGGGACAGGATTTAGGCTTTCCCAATTTTGGGTATCAAGGTTTCATCGCCGCGCAAACGCCAGTCGCGCAAACATGGCGCCTGGGCGGGCGCGTTGATTATTCCTATCGCGGAGAGCTCGCTTTGCCGCTGCTTGGTCCAGATTATCTGGTTGAAGACTATTGGCTTGCAAATGCGCAACTGACTTTCGGACCGCGCGATGACCGCTGGGAGATCGCGCTTTGGGGCCGCAACATCTTCAATGCCGATTTCGACGAAACCCGCAATTTCTTCATCGCGCCGGGCGGCGTCGCCGATGTCGCCGCACCTGGTCTGCCGGCGACTTATGGCGCGCGGCTGTCAGTCCGGTATTGAGAAGATTTCTACTGGTTTTGAGAATAAGAATCAGGCGCTTATGCTGCCCTCTTGACCCTGAGTAGAGGTCAAAAATTTAAGGCGCGGCGCGCCGAAAGATGATGGAGACCTATGGCACGGCGGCGGAGCTCCTTGTTTGCGTGCTGCTTGCACGCGGCCGTCGCTTTCATCGCCGGTCTTTGCGTGATTTTGTCGCCAGTGAGCGCCGCCGGCGCGCTCAATGTCGGTGTCCAGCTTGAACCGCCCAATCTCGACCCGACCAGTGGCGCAGCGGCAGCGATTGATGAAATTGTCTACGCCAATATTTTTGAAGGGCTCACCCGGATTACCGAAGACGGCGCGGTCGCGCCAGCACTGGCGACAGACTGGACGATATCCGCAGACGGACGCGTTTATGAATTCAACCTGCGCCGCAACGTGCGTTTCCATGACGGCGCCGCGTTTAACGCCGACGATGTCGTCTTCACATTCAATCGCGCGCGTGGGCCGATCTCCACCAACGCACAGCGCCCGATCTTTGAACAAATCGAAACCGTGACGGCGATTAATCCGTTTACGGTTCGCATCACTTTAAAACAACCGCTTGGCGCGTTTCCGATTTATCTCGGCTGGGGCGATGCGGTGATTGTTACGCAGGGCAGCGTTGCAACGAATGCAAGCCATCCGGTCGGCACCGGGCCATTCAAATTTCAACGCTGGCGCAAGGGCGCATCGGTAACGCTTGTGCGCAATAACGACTATTGGGGAACGCGCCCGGCGCTCGACCAAATCAACTTCATTTTCATCCCCGATCCGACCGCGGCCTTTGCCGCGCTGATGGCCGGTGATGTTGACGGGTTTTCCAACTACCCGGCAGCGGAGAACCTGGCGCTAATCGAAAGAGATCAACGATTTCAAATCGTTTTCGGCGCCGGCGAAGGTGAAATGTTAGTCGCGGTCAACAACGCCAAGCCGCCTTTTGACGATATTCGCGTGCGCCGCGCGCTCAATCACGCCATCGACAAGCAGGCGGTGATTGACGCCGGTCTGTTCGGTTATGGAACCCCGCTGGGCAGTCATTTCTCACCGCATCATCCGGCCTATATCGACCTTTCAAATCGCTACGCCTACGACCCGGCAAAAGCGCGCCGCCTTCTGGCCGAGGCGGGGGTCGGCGACGGCTTTGCGCTAACCCTTACTCTGCCGCCGCCAGCTTATGCGCGGCGCGGCGGTGAAATTGTCGCCGCACAGCTAGAGGCGGTCGGCATTGATGTGACGATCCGCAACCTCGAATGGGCGCAGTGGCTTGAACAGGTGTTTTCAAACAAAGCATATGATCTGACCATCGTCTCGCACACCGAGCCGCTCGATATCGATATCTATGCGCGCGACGATTATTATTTTCAGTACAAGAATGATAACTTTAGTCGCATCATCACCCAACTGCGTGAAACATCGGACACCGCGCAACGAAACGACCTCTATGGCAAAGCGCAACGCATCCTCGCCGACGACGCCGTTAATGTCTGGATTGCGTCTTCGCCGAAAGTCGCGGTGTGGTCGCGCGATGTCTCCGGCGTGTGGGCGGATGCGCCGTTGCAGGCGAATGATTTCACCCGCGCCGATATCGCTAATCGCGCGCCCGTGCTTGCCGCAAAAGCGGCGAAATCCTCCTTCCCGGCCTTTGTTATCTGGCTGATAGCAGCGGCGTTTGGGGCGGCGGCAATTTATTTCAGCCGGGCAAGCCCGGCGTTCCTCATAAACCGGCTTGCCGGCATGGCGGCGACACTGGCGGCGGCGTCGGTCATCATCTTTTTGCTGATTGAGGTAGCGCCCGGCGATCCGGCCGCTTTCATGATGGGCTTGAATGCGGACCCGGCTTCCATCACGGCGCTCAAAACCGAACTCGGTCTCGATCAGCCGGCTGTGGCGCGATATTTCACCTGGATTGGCGGATTGGCGGGCGGTGATTTCGGCGTCAGCTATACTTACCGCGTGCCGGTCGGCGATTTAATCGCCGAGCGGTTTTGGGTGTCCTTACCGTTGGCGTTGCTGGCGTTTGTAATCTCAACGGTGATCGGTATTCCCGCCGGCGTGATGGCGGCGGCGCGGCGTGGTCGCGCCAGCGGCCGCGCCATTATCACAGCGGCGCAAGCCGGCGTTGCGGTGCCAAATTTCTGGCTGGCGATTTTGCTGGTATTGATTTTTGCAGTTGGCATCCGATGGTTTTCCGCCGGCGGATTTCCGGGCTGGGAGGCGGGTCTGCTGCCCGGTCTAAAAGCGCTGTTTCTGCCGGCAATAGCGCTCGCCCTGCCGCAAGCGGCGATCCTCACGCAAATCATGCGCACATCGATGCTCGATGTTATGGACAATGATTATATCCGCACCGCGCGCGCCAAAGGACTATCGCAACCCCAAGTCCTGCGCCGTCATGCATTGCGCAACGCCTTAATTCCTGTCCTGACTATTCTCGGTTTGCAATTCGGGTTTCTGCTCGCCGGCAGCATCATCGTTGAAAATGTGTTCTATCTTCCGGGCCTTGGCCGGCTGGTGTTTCAAAGCATCGTCCAGCGCGACCTCATTGTCGTTAAAAGCATCGTTATGGTTCTCGTCTTTATCGTTATCCTAACGGCGTTTTTTATCGACCTTGCTTACGGCGTGGTTGACCCGCGCCTGCGGCGGCGGGGCGCATCATGACCGGCGCCGTTTCCACAGCAAAGCCGCGAAAACAAAACGGCGATCCGGGTTTTCTCACCGGCGCAGCAATCACATTGACATTCATCGCTCTAGCATTCGCCTCCCAGTTCTGGACGCCCTATGATGTCACGGCCCTTGATATCGGGGCGCAGTTTTCCGCCCCCTCCCCCAGCCATTGGTTCGGAACCAATCATCTAGGCCGCGATGTGTTGTCGATGATTATGGTCGGTGCGCAAACTTCTATCATGGTCGCATTTTTGGCGGTCGGCATCGGGCTGGTGATCGGCGTGCCGCTCGGCCTAAGCGCGGCCGCCTTTGGCGGGTATGTCGATGAAGCGCTGATGCGGTCGGGCGATCTGATTTTTGCGTTCCCGGCGATTATCCTGGCGATTTTAATCACCGCGATTTTCGGCGCGACGGCGACCAATGCGATTGTCGCCATCGGCGTTTTCAACATCCCGGTGTTCGCACGGCTGACGCGCGGCGCCGCCATGCCGCTTTGGACGGCCGGCTATGTGATGGCGGCGCGCACTGCCGGGAAAAATCGCTTTGCGATTTCCGTTGAACATATTTTTCCAAACCTTGCTCATCTTTTGATTGTTCAGGCGACGATACAGTTTTCACTGGCCATTCTGGCGGAAGCGGGGCTTGCTTATGTCGGGCTTGGCGCTCAGCCGCCAACGCCGAGCTGGGGCCGCATGCTGGCCGAGAGCCAGACCATGGCGAGCTTTGCGCCATGGCTGGTGCTGTTTCCTGGTTTCGCTATTTTTACCTTTGTGCTCGGGCTGAATCTGGTTGGAGACGGCCTTCGCCACCGGCTGGACCCTCGCCGAGAGCGGGGACTTTAGATGACTAAGGTTTTGGACATCGATGGTTTGCGCTTGGGGCTAGGCGGCGAGACCATCCTCAACGGCGTCAATCTTTCGCTTGAGCGTGGAAAAATTACCGGTCTGGTCGGCCGCTCCGGTTGCGGCAAATCAATGACCGGGCTCGCCGCTATGGGGCTTGCCCCGGCGGGAGCGCTGCTGTCCGGCGCGGTTCATTTAAACGGGCAGAGCCTGCTTGACCTTCCCGAGCACGAGATGTGCGCGCTGCGCGGACGAGAGATGGCGATGATTTTTCAGGAACCGATGACCGCGCTCAACCCGCTGCAAACCATCGCAACGCAAATCACTGAGACCATAACCGTTCATGAAGATACGCCCAAGGCGCAAGCTATGGAAGAGGCCGAAGCTTTAATGCGCCGGGTCGGACTTGACCCTGACACTATTTCTCCTAAACGGTTCCCACACGAATTGTCTGGCGGCCAGCGCCAGCGCGTGATGATCGCTGCGGCGATAGCGATGAGGCCTGCTGTCCTCATCGCCGATGAGCCAACCACAGCGCTCGACGTCACCACCCAGGCAGAAATTTTAAAACTGTTGCGCCGCTTGGTCGAAGAAGACGAGATGGCGCTCGTGTTTATCACCCATGACCTGGCGGTGATTTCAAATATGGCGGACACGGTTGCGGTGATGGATAGGGGCCGCATCATTGACGCCGATACGCCAAGCAATTTTTTCAAAAAAGGACTTGGCGGCGCACTGTCGGGTCTTGTTGTTCGGTCGACAAAAAGAAAGCTCGCTCAAAAGAGCTCAACCAAGCACGAAACTATTGTTGAAGCTAAAGACGTCAGTTGTATCTACCCAACCGCAAGACAAAACCTGTTTTCACCGTCGGCGCCGTTACGCGCGGTGAACGGGGTTACCCTATCGCTGAAGCGCGGCGAAAATCTGGGTCTTGTCGGCGAATCCGGATGCGGCAAGTCAACGCTCGCCAGAGCGCTGTTGGGATTGCAGCCGGTGAGCGCAGGCGCGGTCGAAATCGGGGGGGTCGGTTTTGCCTCCGCTGGCAAGGCGGCGATGAGGCGGATGCGTAAAAAAATACAAATCGTCTTTCAGGACCCCTATTCAAGTTTTAACCCGCGCCACAAAGTCGAAAAAATCATTGGCGAGCCGTTTCACCTGTTTGACACGCCGCCGAGCCAAGCCGAACAGCGCGAGCGGGTCGGCGATGTGCTGGCCTCGGTCGGCATGAGCCTCAATGACATGGAGAAATACCCGCATGAGTTTTCCGGCGGCCAGCGCCAGCGCATAGCGATTGCACGCGCGTTGATCACCGAGCCGTCAGTCATCATTCTCGACGAAGCCACCTCCGCGCTTGATATCGGCGCCCGCAACCGTGTGCTCAACTTGTTGATGACCCTTTCCGATCAACGCGGCGTAAGCTATCTGTTTGTGACCCATGATATGACGATTATCCGAGATGTCGCCGACCGGGTGCTGGTGATGCAGGACGGGCGCATTGTGGAGGAAGGCGCAACCAGCGATATACTGGAACATCCGCAACACGACTATTCGCGCAGTCTGATTGAAGCGACCCCGAAGATAAACTGGCCGCAATGAGACCGCGCATTATGATAGAAGCAAACACAAACCGGAGCCCCGCTAATGCCCAAACCCGGCGCGCATAATCTTATCACCGACATTGCCGGCCTGACGGTTGGCAATGCGACTGATGAGAAAGTTAAAACTGGCGTGACGGTGTTGCGTTGCCGGGAGCAATTTATTGCAGCGGTTGATGTCCGTGGCGGCGCGCCCGGCGTTCGCGAGACCGATACGCTGGCGCCGGAAAATCTGGTCGGCCGTGTCGATGCGATTGTGCTGACCGGCGGTTCGGTGTTCGGCCTCGCCGCCGCTGACGGTGTCGCCAATGCGTTGTCGCAAAGCGATGTCGGTTTGAAAATTTCAGACGCCGGACCGGCCATCCCCATCGTCCCGGCGGCGGTGCTTTATGATCTCGGCAATGACGGCGACAAAGACTGGGGCGCCATGCCGCCCTATAATCTGCTGGGTGAGCAAGCCCTCGCCGCCGCCACGGATACTTTCGCGCTCGGGTTGCTCGGCGCCGGACGCGGCGCCATGGCCGGAACCGTCAAAGGCGGCCTCGGCTCGGCATCGATGGTGCTTGATGACGGCGTCATTGTCGGCGCGCTGGTCGCCGCCAATCCGGTCGGCTCGGTATTCATGCCCGACGGCAAAACATTCTATGCTTGGCCGTGGGAGCAAGAAGGCGAATTTGGCGATAGGCCTTTACCGCAACAGCGCGACAACGCCGGGCCGATCCCGCCATTGTCCCGGCTGGCGCAAAACCCAAAACCGGGCGCCAACACGACGATTGCAGTCGTCGCGACCTCTGCTGCGTTAACCGGCGTTGAGGCCAAGCGCATTGCGATGATGGCTCATGACGGCATCGCCAGAGCCGTGCGTCCGGCGCACACGCCGCTTGACGGTGATATTGTTTTTGCAATCTCAACCGGCGCGCAGCCAATGCCTGACGGCGCCGATGCATCGCGCCCGACACACATCGCCGCCATCGGCGCAACGGCGGCCGACTGTCTCGCCCGGGCAACGGCGCGCGCGGTTTATGAAGCCGCGCTTGGTTAACCAACCCGGCCTGTTCCTTGAATATTAAGGTGCAGAATCGGAAACCAGCCCTATGCGCGACGTTATTCTCATCGGTTTTATCGCATTGTGTCTCGCAACGGCGATCCGCTATCCTTTTGCGGGGCTTTTAACCTGGGCGTGGTTTACCATAATGACGCCGCATCAGGCCGCATTCGGCGCCTTTGGCCTGCCCCTTAATCTCATCATCGCGGCGGTGACCATCACCGGTTACGTGTTCTCAAACGAGGTCTCGCGTTTCAAAGTCGATGCCATCACCGGGTTGATAGTGGTGTTCGCCGGCTGGCTGACGCTGTCGCAACTATTCTCGCTCGATCCGCAAAACTCAGCGCCCTATTTCGAGCGAATGCTTAAAACCCTGGTCTTTGTTCTCCTCTGTATCCAGATGGCGACCAACAAGCTGCGCTTTAACGCGTTGGTCTGGGTCGTCGTGCTCGGCGTCGGGTTCTTCGCCGCCAAGGGCGCTATGTTTACCTTCGCGACGTTTGGCGCTTACCGCGTCCAAGGCCTCGCGCAGACCGTCCTTGAAGACAACAACCACTTTGGCATTGCGGTCGCGACTATCCTTCCACTGATTTTGTACTTGCGCAGTCAAGCTTCGGGTCTTTGGTTGCGCCGGGGCATGCTGGCTTTATTTTGCCTCTCGGTGATCGCCATTATCGGCACCCATTCGCGCGGCGCCTTTCTGGCGCTTCTGGCGTTTGGCGGGGTCTTCTGGTGGGGCTCAAAGCACAAACTGTCGATACTTGCAGGCCTTGCCCTGTTGATGGTCCCGGCCATCGCCTTCATGCCGGCAAAGTGGACCGAGCGCATGAGCACCATAGGCGAGGCGACGCATGACGCCTCATTCATGGGCCGGGTCGACGCCTGGGTCATCAACACCAAGCTGGCGAAAGAAAACCCGTTCACTGGTGCTGGCTTGCGCAATTCCTATCAGCCGGAGATCGCCAAGGAAGTGGATGCTGAGCGCGCGCAACGCGCCAAGGCCGCGCACAGTGTTTATTTTGAAATCCTTGGCGGCGCCGGGTTTATCGGGCTGGCGTTTTATCTTTCGGTTTTTGCCGCCGCGTTTATTGGCGCTCGGCGGGTGCAATCCGCAAAACTTTCGCTGGCGCCATGGAAATCGGAGTTTGCCCGTTACGGGCAGCTATCACTGTTGATTTTTATGGTCGGCGGCGCCTCGACGTCGATGGAAATGTGGGACGGCTATTGGATTGTCATCGCGTTGATCGCTGCGCTGACAAAGATGAGCCAGACAACCGTTGATAGCACCGATTGGGCTCTTGAGCGGGCGCGCAGAACATCTTGGCGTCTACAGCAGCGCATAAGAGGCGCCCTCGCCAACCAGGCGCCAGCCGCCGTTACGGCTTCTGCGCCGCAAAGGCCGGGCCAGTCTGAGCCGTACTGACCGTATTATCGCTCACAACATGTTGCGCGCTTGGCGCAGGCGACAAACTTTCTGCTTGCTGATACTGGTCGGGACAGTGTCCGCCAACTTCCACCTGAATGGTTGAGTGGTGAATGTCGTATTTCCGATCAAGATAATCCTTCGCGGCGGCAAGTGCGGCGGCGGCGTCAGCGGCGTTATTGACGCAAGCATGCAACGTCAGACGCGGCTGGTCCGGCGTTATCTGCGAGATTTGAACGTGATGAACGCTACAGATCAGCGGTGATGCGTTTTTTAACCCGTCAGCAAGCTCATCGATGTCAATATCCGCAGGCGCCCCCTCCAGCAAAATAAATCCGGACTCGCGCACCAGCCGAAAGGCCGATACGCCGATCAGGCAGGCGACCAGCAACGACAAGAGCGGGTCAATCTGCATCCAGCCGGTGGTCCATATCACGATGGCTGCGATGATGGCGGCGACCGATCCCATCAGATCGCCGATCACATGCAACAGCGCGCCGCGCATATTGAGGTCGCGCTCGCCCGGGCGATGGAGAATAAAAAAGGCGACCACATTGGCGCCAAGACCAATGATGGCGACCCCCAACATCAACGGCGCATCAATCTCAATCGGGTTGAGCGATCTGTGGATCGCTTCATAGACAATCCACGCCAGCAACACCGCCATAAAAATGCCGTTGACGAAAGCCGATAGAACCTGCGTGCGGCGATAGCCAAAATGGAGTTTATTATCCGCCGGCCGGGCCGCCAGCAATTGTGCGCTGGCCGCGAGCGCCAGCGCCAGCCCATCGGTCAGCATATGAGTTGCATCGGCTAATAACGCCAGGGATCCTGACAATATTCCGCCAATAATCTCGACAATCATAAAGACTACAATGACGCCAAGAGCCCACAATAGACGGCGAGTATTGCTGTTGTCTTTCGTCTGATGATGGTCGCAATTATCCACGCGCCCGTCCTGTTCTTGTTTTCGAACGCTCAGGTTTTACCTGCGGTTGACAATAGGCCGCCTTGTTCGTGAAGGGCAAGCAAACTGCACAATCTTCACGGGAATATCACTATTTTAGTATTTTTCATAACCGTCTTTTAACCGGCCAAAATAGTGACGTGATAACATTTTCATTGCTATGTTCGCTCTTTGAGGCCATTGCAGATGGCGAAGGTTGCACGCGCCTGGAAGGGATGACGCATTTTGTTTGGGGAATTGCAGGCCATACCTGGCTTGGGGGCAAGCCTTGTCGCCGCGGCGATAAGCCTCGCCGGCGTCATTGCGATCGCCGCGTTTGGCGCGGCGGCCGAGCGTAACAGCGCCTATATTTCTGCTTTCGCAGTTGGGTTGTTAACGGTTAGCGTGCTGTTTCATTTACTACTTGAAGCGCTCAATATTTCATTCAATGCACTTGGCTGGGTTGCCGGCGGGTTCGCCTTGATGGTGTTAATCGGCATCAGTGTTCAAACCGCCGTCAACCAACGTGCTGACGGCGCCGCCCTGACCTTCGGTTACGCCTCCATCATTGCTCTTGCCGCCCATTCCAGCCTCGATGGATTTATTTATGCCGCTGCCTTTCAGAGTGAGACCTTTACCGGCTGGCTGGCTGTTGGCGGTTTGTTGTTTCACGAATTTCCCGAAGGCGTCATCGCATTCTTTCTTTTGACCGAGGCGGGAATGCGCAGAGGAAGCGCGATCTTGCTCGCATTCTTCGCCGCCGGCGGAACAACGGTGCTTGGAACATTGGGCGCCAGCTCTCTGTTGGAAACCGCTGAAGTTATTCCGATGACCGCTTTGTTAGGCGGCGCGGCGGGCGCATTGTCTTATGTATTACTCTTTCACCTTGCTCCCCATGCAGCCAAAGCGCCGGCCAAAGGCGGCTTCAGGGCCCTCAGCTTTGGCGTGGTGATTGGCGCCATTGGCGTGATTTTAAATACCATCGGCGCACACTAATTCTCCAAACAAACGATAGCGACGATGTCGTTTGCTTATTTGCCTTTAAACACCGGATGCCGTTTTTCAAGCAACGCCATAGCGCCCTCGGCGCAATCTTCGCTCGCAATCGCCGTGCGCTGGGCCATCGCCTCGAACGCCATGGCGTTGCCAAGCCCTGAATGTGCGGCGGCGCGGAAGCTGCGTTTTGTCAGCGCCATCGCAATTGGCGCCCGCTTGGTTATGGACCGCGCCCAGTCAAGCGCATTTTCCAATACATCCGCGCCCGCAACCATCCGGTTGACAAGCCCCCATTCGAGTGCGCGCGCAGCATCGATTTTCTCCGCCTCGATGGCGAGTTGATAGGCGCGGGCGTAACCGATCTGTTGGGTGAGCAACAGCGATAGACCGCCATCAGGAACCAGCCCGATATTCGCGAAGGCGCTCATCAGATAGGCGTCCTCGCCCATCACCCGCAAATCGCAAGTCAGCGCAAGCGTCATGCCGATCCCGGCCGCAGGCCCGTTGATGGCGGCGATCACCGGCTTTGGCATGGTCGCAATCGCGCTCAAAAACCCGCCATATTCGGTATTGAGAACATCCTCGACATTATATTTGTCATTGACCACGCTGACATCAGCGCCGGCGCAAAACCCTCGCCCGGCGCCGGTAAGGACGACAACGCGAATGTCGTCATCCGCAGATGCACGCAGCGTTACGTCGATCATGTCGAGGCGCATCTGCCGGTTAAACGCATTCAGCTTGTCCGGGCGATTTAATGTAATCAGGCATACGCCGTCGCTCGGCGTTTCATAATTTACCGTCATAGCGCAACTCCCGAGGCTGGTTTGTCAGCGGCAAAGCGGAGGCGTTCCGTTAGTCTTCATCCACACTGCGAAACGAAATAATTTTTGTCGGGTTTTCAGGCGGCTCACCGCGTGCAGCCTCATCGACATGTTCCATGCCTTCAACAACCTTGCCCCATGCGGTATACTGACCATCGAGAAAAGACGCATCGGCAAAGCAGATGAAAAACTGGCTATCGCCGCTGTCGGGGTCTTGCGCGCGCGCCATCGAACATATGCCGCGCTGATGATTGGTGTCGTTGAATTCTGCTTCAATCTTTTCGCCAGAACCGCCGGTTCCGTCGCCGCGCGGACAGCCGCATTGCGCCATAAAGCCTTCAATGACGCGGTGAAAAGTGAGGCCGTCATAAAACCCGTCATCGGCCAGCTGCTTTAGCCGCGCCACATGCGCAGGCGCTTTGTCGGCAAAGGTTTCAATCGTCACATCGCCAGTGTCGAGTTTCAAAATTAGTCTGTCGCTCATCGCTCAATCTCTCCATTGATGCGCGCCGGGATTTTGATTTCGCATATGTCTTTAACATAGCCGGTATCATCAACATCACCGCGCGCTTTGATATATCTCATAAATGTTTCGCTATCGGTGCGCAGCACCTCAACCTTGCGGCGGTCGGCGTCGGGCACGTCGGCGGCGATGCGAACCCGCATTATTGGCGTTGGCCGCGTAGGCGGCTCGCCCCTGGCGATGCGACGGCTGGCTTCGAACCCGTCAACGATCCATCCCCATGCGGTGTAACGCCGATCGAGATTAAGGCGGGAGTCGCCGATCATCAAAAAGAACTGGCTGTTGGCGCTGTTTGGATTTCCAGACCGCGCCATCGACATCACGCGTGGGCAATGCAGCGGCCACAAATCGACATGCCGGTCGGTTTTGAATGCGCGCAACGCCTCCGGCTGAGCGGCGAACGGCATACCGTTGATAAAGCCGACGCGCGGCGCGATGCGGTCGCGCCCAATTTCCACAAACTCATCCGTATCCGATGTATCACGCGTGAACTCAGCCTTAAGGTCGGGAAGGTCAGAACCGCCGGCGCCGGTTCCCATCGGGTCACCGCCCTGGGCCATAAATCCTTCAATGACGCGATGGAAACTGAGCCCGTTGTAAAACCCGTCCCGCACCAGCGTTTTTATTCGCTCAGCATGGCCAAGTGCAAAGTCAGGCCTTAGCTCGATAATGACCATACCCGCCGGCAGGTCCATATAGACCGTGTTTTCCGGATCAAGTTCGCGCCAGACCGTCTCCGGCGCCGTTTCAATAATCTGCGCGGGCGTTAGCGGCTGCACCGGTTCGTCCTTGGCGCCGGCGCCTGTCGCCCCTATTGTCGTCGCCAATACACCCGCGCTGCACGCGCTCAACACTAATCGCCGAATACTCATCAACTAACTCCTTCCGGCTAACCGCCTACCGCTGATTGCAAACCACCAGCCCGTTAAAACTTATCGCGAAGCCTTTTTGCCACATGTCCGGGCACAAAGGTATCGATATTGCCGCCGAGGCGTGCAATTTCCTTGACCAGACGCGATGCGATCGACTGATAGCGCGCATCCGCCATCAAAAACACCGTTTCAATCTCGTCGTTAAGCACCTGGTTCATGCCGACCATCTGGAATTCATATTCAAAATCAGAAACCGCGCGGAGGCCGCGGATGATGATTGAGGCGCCGACATCTTCGGCGAATTTCATCAGCAGGATTTCAAACGGCGTCACCCGTATAGGCACGCCGCTGGCTTTTGTAATCCTCGCCGCTTCTTTTTCCGCCATCGCGACGCGCTCTTCTAGCGAAAAAAGTGGATTTTTGTCACGGTTGACAGCAACGCCGATAACCAGCTCATCAACCAGCTTCACCGCGCGCTCGACCAGATCCGCATGGCCCATGGTCAGGGGGTCGAACGTGCCGGGATATAGTCCTATGCGTTTAGTCATCGGCCGCCTCGTCAGTGGTCTCGCCATTATTGATGTCGTCATCGTCAACATCTTCGATACGGCCGACCGAGACAACCTGTTCATCGGCGCGGGTTCTAAAGATGGTTACCCCTTGGGTGTTGCGCCCGGCGATCCGGACGTCATTAATTGGTGTGCGGATGAGCTGGCCGCCATTGGTGACCAGCATGATCTGATCGCTTTCCTCTATCGAGAAAGAAGCAACGACGCGGCCATTGCGCGCCGTTGTCTGGATCGCGATGATGCCTTTGCCGCCACGGCCGGAGGTGCGGTATTCATATGACGATGTGCGCTTGCCATAGCCGTTTTCCGTCACCGCCAGAACAAACTGTTCGGCTGCGCCAAGTTCGGCCAGCCGGCCCGCGCTAATGGCGATATCGGGCGCATCGCTCTCTTCCGGGCCTTCAGCGTCCGCCTCCCCGGCCGCCCTGCGCATGGCCGCAGCATGTTTGAGGTAGGCGCGCATATCGTCAGTTGACGCCTCTACATGGCGCAACGTCGCCATCGAAATCACCTCATCGTCGGCGCTGAGCCGAATGCCGCGCACGCCAGACGAAGTGCGTCCGGCAAACACCCGAACCACATCGACGGGGAAGCGGATGCTCATGCCCGAGGCTGAAGTTAAGAGAATATCCTCGTCCTCACGGCAGATCTTAACGCCGATGATCGCATCGTCCTGTTCGAGTTTCATGGCGATCTTGCCGTTGCGATTGATGCGCTGGAAATCGGACAATTTATTGCGCCGGACACTGCCTGAACGGGTGGCGAACATAATTTGCAGCTTTTCCCAGGCGTCTTCATCGTCCGGCAGCGGCAAAATATTGGTTACGCGCTCGCCCTGCGCCAGCGGCAACAGGTTGACAAACGCCTTGCCTCTGGAATTTGGCGCGCCTTCCGGCAACCGCCATAATTTCAGCTTGTAGGCCATGCCGGTTGATGTGAAGAACAAGAGCGGCGTGTGCGTGTGGCCGACAAAAAGCTGGGCGACGAAATCCTCGTCCTTGAACTTCATCCCCGCCCGGCCCTTGCCGCCGCGTTTTTGCGCGCGATAGGTCGAAAGCGCGGTGCGTTTGACGTAACCGGAATGGGTGACGGTGACGACCATGTCTTCCTGCGTGATCAGGTCCTCGTCATCGACCTCGCCTTCGGCATCGACCATTTCGGTCCTTCGCGGCGTCGCAAATTCGTCTTTGACGGCTATTATTTCGCTTTTGATGATCGACATAACCCGGTCGCGGCGGCGCAGAATATCGAGATAGTCGGCGATTTTATCAGCGAGGCCTTTCAGCTCATCGCCGATCTCATCGCGGCCAAGCGCTGTCAAGCGTTGAAGGCGTAGGTCGAGGATCGCTTTTGCCTGCTCTTCAGAAAGCTTCAGCGTATCGCCATCGCTCATCATGTGGCGCGGATCGGCCACCAGCGCGACCAGCGGCGCCAAATCCTTCGCCGGCCAGCCGCGTTCGAGCAATTGCGCCTTCGCGGTCGCCGGGTCCGGCGCGCGCCGGATCAGCGCGACAATCTCGTCGATATTGGCGACCGCAATCGCCAGCCCAACCAAAATATGCGCCCGGTCACGGGCCTTGTTGAGTTCGAATTTGGTTCGCCGCGTAACCACTTCTTCGCGAAACTGGATAAACGCCGTTAAGACGTCGCGCAGCGACATCTGTTGTGGCTGCCCGCCGTTCAAAGCCAACAGATTGACGCTGAAAGTCTGTTGCAATTGTGAGTGACGATAGAGCTGGTTCAAAACCACATCGCCAGCGGCATCGCGGCGCAGCTCAATGACGACGCGAATGCCCTCGCGGTTGGACTCGTCGCGAATATCAGCGATGCCTTCGATTTTCTTCTCGCGCACTAGCCCGGCAATCCGCTCGATCATCAGCGACTTGTTCACCTGAAAAGGAATTTCGGTAATGATAATGCCGTAGCGGTCCTTGCGGACCTCATCAATGGTTGCGCGCCCGCGCATCACCACCGAGCCGCGGCCCAAAAGCAGCGCCGCTTTTGAACCGGCGCGCCCGAGGATCATCCCGCCAGTCGGAAAGTCCGGCCCCGGAACAATGGCGATCAGTTCTTCATCGGTAATCTCGTCATTGTCGATCACCGCCACTGTAGCGTCGATGATTTCGCCAAGATTATGCGGCGGGATATTGGTCGCCATGCCAACGGCGATGCCGCCCGCGCCATTCACAAGAAGGTTCGGAAACCGCGCCGGCAAGACTTTCGGCTCATGTTCCGAGCCGTCATAGTTGGGCTGGAAATCAACCGTCGCCTTTTCGACATCTTCAAGCAGCGCATGCGCCGCCTTTTCCATCCGCACTTCGGTATAGCGATAAGCGGCTGGCGGGTCGCCGTCGATGGAGCCGAAATTTCCCTGACCGTCGAGCAGAGGCAGACGCAAGGAAAAATCCTGCGCCATCCGCACCAACGCGTCATAGACCGATTGGTCGCCATGCGGATGATACTTACCGATAACGTCGCCGACCACACGGGCCGACTTTCGGTACTGCTTGTTCCAGTGATTGCCATTTTCCAGCATCGACCACAAAATCCGCCGATGTACAGGCTTAAGGCCGTCGCGCGCATCTGGGATGGCGCGGCTGACGATGACGCTCATCGCATAGTCGAGATACGACCGGCGCATCTCATCTTCGATTGAAATCACCGAGACATCAGGCTCGTTCTGGGCGCCGTCATTGTCGCCAAAGCCGTCATTGTCGCCAAAATTGTCGTCGTTATTGTCGTCCGCCACGCGGGGAACCTTCCGGAATCAGATGGGAAATTAGGCGTCTCGCTTAGCATTGGGCCCCGCCAAAGCCAAGCATTTGCGCCTTTTTCCGGTCGGTTTATTCCCCGCCCGTCATGGGCTATAATCCGCCACTGTCGCTGGTTGGGGATAACTGTGAGCCGAATTAGAAAATTACTATTAATTACAAGCGGTTCTGTACTGGCGCTCAGCGCCTGTGGGAATGGCGGCCAAAACACCGCGGCGCATGACGCCGACGCCGCTTTGCTGGACGCGCTTGCGCCTGCCAGTTGGGCCGACGCCGCCGGGCAGTTTATCGGCGTTGACGGTGCGCCAATCGGCCATGTGGTGCTCACCAACACGCCCCGCGCGGGCGTGTTAATGCGCGTCGATATCGCCGGCGTCAGCGAGGGATGGCACGCACTGCATTTGCACAAAGTCGGCGATTGCAGCGATTACGCCGACGGTTTCAAAGCGTCTGGCAGCCATGTCGACCCGGATGACCAACCGCACGGGCTGTTGAACATTTACGGACCGGAGCGCGCCGACATGCCGAACATCTATGCCGGCGCCGACGGGCATGCGACGGCGGAATTGTTTAACGGAACCGTGGCCCTGTTCGCCAGCGAAGCCAGCGCGGCGCAAGCCGGACCGTTTCCGCTTTTTGATGATGACGGTTTCGCCATCATCATTCACGAAAGCGCCGATGATCACACGACTCAGCCCATTGGCGGCGCTGGAAAACGCATTGCCTGCGCGGCTATTCGCGGAGCGGGTTAGTTGCAGCGGGTTCACAAAAAGTGTCAGCGGTTTTTGGGCTCAAGTGAGGCGAGGAAGCACCGAACGCAACCGATCAAGAATCCAGACTGCGTTCTTGATTCGATAAAAGCGAAAGCAGTCTTGATAGTGTTTGAGTAGGGGAAAACCATGACCAGGATGAACAGGCGCGCGATTGTCGCCGGCGGCGGCGCGGCCATGATCGCGGCGGCTTTTGACGCACCGGCGATGGCGCATGATGGGGATGCCTCGCTCGGCGCCTGGACGCCGCTGGCGGACATGCCCTTCCCGGTTCAGGAAATTTACCCGGCGCCATTCCGGACAACATCGGCGACGCCGACCAGCATGAAATCACAAACCTATAATATTCTCGTCAATGCCGGCGGCCTCACCCCCGGCGGCCAAGATAACGTCACTGACGCGGTCACCTATTACGACCCGTCCGGCGATCGATGGCGTTATGGGTCGGCGCTGCCCGAAGCGCGCCACCATATCGCGCTGGTCAACAATAACGGCTATCTATACGGCGTCGGCGGTTTCGCCCGCAATGCCGGCGGCGGCTGGCAGATGCGCAACAACTGCTGGCGTATTGGCGCGATTGACGAGCCGTGGGATTGGATGGCGCCCCTGCCCCACCCACAGGCCGAAGCGGTCTGCGCCTCGCTTGGCGGCTATATCCATTTCGTCGGCGGACGCGCTCCAGCCGGAAGCCGCAACCAGAGCTGGTCCGACCATATCGATACCGACGAGCACTGGGCCTATGACGCGGCCGCCAATAGATGGCGCACATTGGCGCCCTTGCCGAGCCCGCGTAACTCCGCCGCCGGCGCCGTTGTCGGCGGCGTCCTCTATGTCATTGGCGGGCGCACCGTTAATGACGGCAATTCCAGCGCTGTTGATGTCTATGACCCAATGTCGGACCGCTGGGAGCGGGCAAGCCCGATGCCGCAAGCGCAAGCCGGCCTCGCCGCAGCCGTGCTCGCCGGAAAAATCTATGTCTTTGGCGGCGAATATTTC
>JAJFGE010000120.1 GCA_021776295.1 Hyphococcus sp. | reverse complement strand
CGCGCATTAACGCGACCTCGCCAAAAGAAGACGACGGTGCGTTCAAGCTGTCGGTCAATGACTTCATCATCAAAGCCTCGGCGATGGCGCTGAAGGCGGTACCCGCCGCCAATGCGACGTTTACCGATGAGGCGATCTTGCTGCACAAACACGCTGACATCGGTGTTGCCGTCGCCATCGATGGCGGGCTGATCACGCCGATCATCTGGAAGGCCGAAGAAAAAGGCCTCAAACAAATCTCCGCCGAGATCAAAGACATGGCCGGCCGCGCCAAAGCGCGCAAACTCAAACCCGAAGAATATCAGGGCGGCACATTTTCGGTCTCCAATCTCGGCATGTTCGGGATCAAGTCCTTCGCCTCGATCGTCAACCAGCCGCAAGGCGCGATCTTGTCGGTCGGCGCTGGCGAACCGCGCGTCGTCGTCAAGGACGGCAAGATGGAAATTGCAACGGTGATGACGGTGACGCTGACCTGCGATCACCGGGTGGTCGATGGGGCGGTGGGGGCTGAGTTCCTCAATGCCTTCCGGTCATTCATCGAAGAACCGGCGGCGATGCTGCTATAGAGGCTGGCGCCTCCGGCTCTTATTTTCGCAATGCATCATTACAAAACGTGATGGCGGGCCACAGTCTCGCCGCAATATCGCCGCGAGAACATTCGCTTTGAGGCCCATATTCCAGACGTCGCCGGGAGGTTGCGTATTTCGCCTGGCGGCGGGCGAGGCGCACAGCGTTTGTTTCTCTCTCCTGTTGTTCGCGCCTCGCCCATTTGTTTTGCAAAGCACTGTTATGGCAGGGTTTTGGTGGGACCGCGGCGGTAAACTCACCATTGTAAAAATTCGCCTTTAACGGGAATTTTATTAACCTTGCCGCAGTCTTGCCACAATTCAAATGTAAGTTTATAACATCACCCAGAACGGCGATTATCGCATATTCTGCGGTCGGTTCAGTAGTTCAGTTGTGTATCAAACAGTTGCGTAAGTTGCGTATTCGGGCGGGCGGCCCTTACTCCCCCAAAAATGGGGTCGCCCGTTTCCGGTTTCCATCTCCCAGAATTTGAGCTTTTCCCCACGTCTGATATTTCGCGCTTGCGAGATTGGTGCGTGTCGTATAGTGACGCGCTCTCGCGGGAGGTCTCCCGGCAAAGTCCTGTCGGGGCCACACCGCGTCCTTTCAACCGTTCTGCCTTTCGTGGCGGGCATTTTTGAGAAGGTCATAAAATGGCAAAGAAGATAGCAGGCTACCTGAAGCTTCAGGTGCCGGCGGGGGCAGCGAACCCGTCTCCTCCCATCGGTCCAGCGCTCGGCCAGCGCGGTCTCAACATCATGGAATTCTGCAAGGCGTTTAACGCCAAGACGCAGGAAATGGAAAAGGGGATGCCAATCCCCACGGTCATCACCATTTTCACCGACAAGTCGTTCAGCTTTGTAACCAAGACCCCGCCTGCGGCGTTCTTTCTACGCAAGGCGGCGAAGCTGAAAAAAGGCGGCGCGGAGCCCGGCCGGGAAGTCGCCGGCTCTGTCACCACTGCGCAGTGCCGTGAGATTGCCGAGGCCAAGATGGTCGATCTCAACGCCAATGATCTCGATGCGGCGACAAAAATTATCATGGGCTCTGCGCGCGCCATGGGCCTGGAAGTGAGGGGCTAGAGCGATGACAAAAACAGCAAAACGCATGCGCGCCGCACTTGAAAACACCGACCGCACGAGCTTTCATTCAATTGACGCGGCCGTGAAGACGGTTAAGGCAAACGCCAAGGCGAAGTTTGACGAGACCATCGAAGTGGCGATGAATCTCGGCGTTGATCCTCGCCACGCTGACCAGATGGTGCGCGGCGTGGTCGCGTTGCCCAACGGCACTGGCCGCACGGTCCGGGTTGCGGTGTTCGCCAAGGACGCCAAAGCCGAAGAAGCGACCAAAGCCGGCGCCGATATTGTCGGCGCGGAAGACCTGATGGAGAAAATTCAGGGCGGCTTTATGGATTTTGACCGGGTGATTGCAACGCCGGACATGATGGCGGTGGTTGGCCGTCTCGGTAAGGTGCTCGGCCCCCGCGGCCTGATGCCGAACCCGAAAGTCGGCACCGTAACGCCAGATGTCGCCAAGGCCGTCAAAGACGCCAAAGGCGGTGCGGTTCAGTTCCGCGTAGAAAAAGCCGGTATCATTCACGCCGGTGTCGGTAAAGCGAGCTTCGACGAGGCGGCGATTGCCGAAAACGTCAAAGCCTTCGTCGGCGCCGTCGCAAAAGCCAAACCGGCTGGAGCGAAAGGCACGTACATCAAGAAGATTTCCCTGTCCTCGACCATGGGGCCAGGTGTGAAGATCGACCTAGCAGAAGCCAACGCCTGATCTTCAAGCCCAAATATCAAACAGCAAAGCGGCCCTCATCTGAGGGCCGCTTTTTTGTGACTGCCTTGCAGTTGTGTAACTGGCCGATCCGGTTACGGTGCGAAGGCGCAAAATAGGGGTAGGTGACGTTGCCCCTTACTTACCCGCGTTTATAGGCTCGGCCTGTTCTGGTTATGGTCCTTGATGGACCGGGTTGTTTACAAAGCGCTGGAAAGCTTGTGCAGTTGTGACTGGTTGATGAGGCTTCGGCATGGGCCCTTCCGGCGGCAAGCGTGACAGGGCGGACCAAATGAATTCAGCTCCCTTGTTAAACACGATAAGCCGGCTCTGTGTATTGGTGTTGATCGGCTCCGGCATCGTACTACCGGCAGTTGTGGGCGCGATGCAGGGTGGGTATTCCGCTGAAGCACAATATTTAAGTGAGCTTGGTGCGATAGGAGCCCCCCATGAGGCGCTGATTAATTTTGGCAGCTTCCTTCCCGTTGGGTTGGCGATTATTGTTCTTGTGGTTGGCTTATATCGGTCAATGCCGCGCACCCTATTGGTCCGTCTTGGCGTGTTGTTCCTGCTTAGCGTCGCGATTGGTTATCTTGTTGCATTTTTCTTTCACTGCGATCCGGGCTGTCCAGCCGACGGCGGCAATCGGCAGGCGATGCATAATCTGGGCGGCCTGATCGAATATGCCGGCGCCATCACCGGTCTGTTTTTTATTTTTTTCGGCATTAGGAAATCGACATCGCAGGCGTTTTCGATCTTTACATTACTCGCGGCGCTTTCGGTACTGACAGCATTTATCATGATGGCGACGCCGGATATGGAAGCCTGGAAGGGCGGATGGCAAAGGCTGGCTGAGTATGTGCTTGTCGTATGGTTCACCGGAGCGGTGTTCTGGTATCCAAAGATTGCGGTGAAATCCCGCGGTAGTGAGAGACCAAGCCCTTGACTTTATGCCCCTTCCAGCCGATATGGCGCGAGAAGACGTCGCCCGGCTGCCGCGTGAGCAGCCTCGCATCTCGACGATAAAAACAAAAATGATGCATGGCCGACGCAGCTCTCCTCCGTATCATAACGGCTGAGCAAACCCAAAAAAGTTCCCAAATCACGCGGGGTGCTGGCGATCTGACGGCCTGCCGGGACAATTCGGTCCGGGGCCGCGTTCATGATCGCAACCGCTACGCATG
>JAJFGE010000119.1 GCA_021776295.1 Hyphococcus sp. | reverse complement strand
GCCCGACGACATATTGCAGTCATCTGCAATCTCCGACATGGTTGTTTTCTTGTAGCCGTAATGAAGAAACCGGCGGCTTGCGGCGGCCAGGATCTGTCTTGCGGTTTCGTCTAAATTTGTAGTCGGCATATGATATTTCTTGTTTGCCTGACTAATATATAAACTGTTCAATCGTCATTTTGCAAGGCGCCCATGGAAAAAGCCCGGCCTTTTTCGTCTATCGCAGTTATTGGCGGCGGCGCCTGGGGCACGGCGCTGGCCAATTTATGTGCTCATAACGGCATCGATACGGTGCTGTGGGCGCGGGAGCTTTCGGTCGTTGAGGCGATTGCCGGCGGCCATGAAAATACCGAATTTCTTGCCGGCATTGCCCTGTCCCCGAAACTTGGCGCCACCAGCGATCTGGCCGAGGCGGGCAAGCGCGAAGCGTTTATTTTCGCCGTGCCGGTTCAGTTCAGCCGTCCGGTACTCGCGGACCTTGCGAGCCATGCCGCCAAAGACGCGCCGATTGCGCTTTGCGCCAAGGGGGTGGAGCGCGGCGCCGGCCTGTTGATGACCGATATATTGAGCCAGGTGTGGCCAGGCGCTCGGCCAGCGGTGCTTTCCGGTCCGAGCTTTGCCCGCGATGTGGCGATCGGCCTGCCGACGGCGGTGACGCTGGCGGCGGCCGATGCGGCGCTCGGCGAACGCTGGGTCGCCAGTGTCGGCGCGCCGCATTTCCGGCCCTACCTGTCGGATGATTTGATTGGCGCCGAACTTGGCGGCGCGGTCAAAAATGTCCTCGCTATCGCCGCCGGCGCGGTCGCTGGCCGCAACCTTGGCGAGAGCGCGCGCGCGGCGTTGATTGCCCGCGGCTTTGCCGAATTCCAGCGCCTCGGCGTTGCGCTTGGCGCCAAGCCGCAAACTATGGCCGGCCTTTCCGGTCTCGGCGATCTGATCTTGACCGCGTCCTCGCCGCAATCACGCAACATGTCGCTAGGGCTGGAACTCGGCAAAGGCCGTTCGCTGCAAGACGTGCTTGGCGAGCGCAATACGGTCAGCGAAGGGGTAGCGAGCGCCGAGGCGGTGACCGCGCTGGCGCATCAGGCGGGGATTGAAATGCCGATTTGCGCCGCCGTCGCCAAGCTGGTGCGCGGCGAGCAGACAATCGATGACATCATCGCCGAATTGCTGGCGCGACCGTTTAAAACGGAGGCGAAATAATGTCCGAATTCATTCTGTTTTGCCACGACAGACAAGACAGCCTCGCGCTGCGCCTTAAAACCCGCACCGAGCATCTGGCCTATGTCGCCAACGCCGATGTCGACATCCTGCTCGCCGGTCCGATTTTCGATGATGACGAAAACCCTGCCGGCAGCCTGTTCGTTATCGCCGCCGCAGATATTAGCGACGTGCAACGCTTTGCCGACAATGATCCTTATGCGCTTGCGGGGTTATTTGCAGCGGTGGAAATCCGGCCCTACCGGATTATCACCGGCGCGCTGGCGCCAAAATAAATGCAGCTTACTTAACCGCGACGTTTGTATGCGCGGCAGCTGGCTTCATAGGGCTTGGCCGACAGCCGCGCGTTCCAGCCGGCAGTCCAAGCCTCGCCGCCATCGACACCGCCGCGGGCGCGGCATTGCTCAAACCCGGTGCGATATTCCGGCGAGATGGCTTTGACTTTCCCCGCAAGGTCAAAGCCGGAATCGTAACACTGGCAAATCAGATCCTGGCCGGAGGTCTCGGTCAACACAACCGGATCGCCGCTAATCGCCACGACCGTCGGCTCGCTGGCGCCGCCATCGCCCGGCCCGCCAAAACTGGTATTGGCGATCGCGTAAATCGCAACGCCCAAAACCACCAGCGCCAGAACGCCCCCAAACAGTGCTTCGATCTGCAAATTTCGCATGACGACCCCTCGTTACGCTTTCCACCCCTTTAAAGGGGCGAATACCGGGCCGAACCCGGCCACACCATGGCGAACCATAGCCTGAAGCGGGGCCTTAAAAAAGAGTTAATATTGGCGCGCCCGGCGGCTTGCCGGCTGCCGGAAGCGCCAGTTTACGTGACCTACTCAGCCGCTGCGGCGGCTGGCGGGGTCCACGCCTCGCCGGCAAAAGCGGCATCCACCGGCGTCTGGGCGAAATGGTTGACGTAGTTAGACAGCGTCTTGTGGGCGACGCCGACAATCACATCGAGGATATTTTGCTGGCTGAAACCAGCGCCGAGGAACGCCGCAACATCGCTGTCACCGACAACGCCGTTTTGGCGCACGACCTTCAGCGTGAATGCGCGCAGCGCTTCCAGCTTCGCATCGGCGAGCGGCGCGGCGTTGCGTAAGGCCTCCACCGTCGCGCCATCAACGCCTTGCATTTTCGCGATGCCGCTATGGGCCGGCACGCAATAATGACAGCGGTTTTCAACATTGATCGCCATCCAGACGACGTTTTTCTCAACCGTTGAAAGACTTGTCGCACTGAACAGCGCCGTCAGGGATTTATACGCCTCCAACGCTTGTGGGGACTGTGCCAACACGCCGTGCAGGTTTGGAATGAAGTTGAAGGACTTTTGCGAATCCTCAAGCAAAGGTTTTGACGCATCCGGCGCCGTCTCGACGGTGTGAACTTTAAAATCTGGCATGTTGAGTTTCCTTTTTTTGCAATCGGGGTTTGGGCCATCGGGTCGCGCCAAACATGGCGACGCGGCGCTTAAGGTCAATGGAGACCGGCAGCGCCATAGTCACGTTTCAGTGAATGCCTGCGGTTGTTGTGAGCGCGCTCACTTTACGTTCTGGTCCCGCCGCGCCAGAAGTTTTAAGCGCAAGGCGTTCAGCTTGATGAAGCCTTCGGCGTCCTTCTGGTCGTAGACGGCGTCTTCTTCAAAAGTGACATGGGCTTCAGAATAAATCGTGTGGTCGGATTGGCGCCCGATTATATTGGCCGAGCCTTTGTAAAGCTTGATGCGCACCGTTCCGGTGACGTGTTCCTGACTTTTATCGATTGCCGCTTGCAACATCTCGCGCTCCGGCGCGAACCAGAAGCCGTTATAGATCAGCTCCGCATAACGCGGCATTAACTCGTCTTTTAAATGCGCCGCGCCGCGGTCGAGGGTGATTTGCTCAATCCCGCGATGGGCGGCCAGCAGAATGGTCCCGCCCGGGGTTTCATAAATCCCGCGCGATTTCATGCCGACAAAGCGGTTCTCCACCAGATCAAGCCGGCCGACGCCATGCTTGCCGCCATAATCGTTAAGCCGCGCCAGCAATGCCGCCGGCGACAACGCCTCGCCATTGATCGCAACCGCGTCGCCGCGTTTAAACTCAACCTCTATCACCTCCGGCTGGTCAGGTGCGGCTTCAGGATTGACCGTACGCTGATAAACATAGTCGGGCGCGGCGACCGCCGGGTCTTCCAGCACTTTACCTTCCGATGAAGTATGCAGAAGATTGGCGTCAACCGAAAACGGCGCCTCGCCGCGCTTGTCTTTCGGGATGGCGATTTGGTGTTGTTCAGCCCAGGCGATAAGTTTTTCGCGGCTGTTCAAATCCCATTCGCGCCATGGCGCAATCACATGAATGTCCGGGTCAAGCGCATAGGCGTTTAATTCAAACCGCACCTGGTCATTGCCCTTGCCAGTGGCGCCATGGGAGATGGCGTCCGCGCCGGTCGCACGGGCAATCTCCACCAGCCGCTTGGCGATTAAGGGGCGCGCAATGGACGTGCCCAACAGATAGAGCCCTTCGTAAAGCGCATTCGCGCGGAACATCGGGAAGACAAAATCGCGCACGAATTCCTCGCGCAGATCCTCGATATAAATCTCTTTGACGCCAGCGCGTTCGGCCTTCTCGCGGGCAGGGCCTAATTCATCACCCTGCCCGAGGTCCGCCGTGAACGTCACCACCTCGCAGTCATATTCGACCTGCAGCCATTTCAGGATCACCGAGGTGTCGAGCCCGCCGGAATAGGCGAGAACGACTTTGTTGATGTCTGTGGCGGCGGTTTTGGAATCAGGCATGGCGCGCTCCGCTTGTTGCGGCGCAGCATATACCGCGTCGGGCGAAATAACGCTAGTTCTGTTTCAACAACGCCAGCGCCGCCGTCACCATCGCTTCGGTTCCGACCTTGATCGCCGGTTCGGGTTCGACTTTGAAGAAGGGCGAGTGGTGGGAGGCGGCTTTTTCGAGGTCTTTTGCGCGCGTGCCGCCAACATTGAAATAGACGCCTTTGACGCCGGATTCCGGGGTGATGAAATAGGCGAAGTCTTCAGCGCCCATCCCCTGGCGCGGCTTATCAAGGAGGATGCCCTCGCCCATCGCCGCAGCTATCGCCGCACGCACCCGCCCAGCTGTCTCGCGGTCATTGATGGTCGGCGGCGTGGTTTCCGTCTTGGAACGGATGACATCCGGCATCAGTTTTTTGGGAACGCCCATGGAGATCGCAACGCCTTCTGTAACCCTGTCGATCGCGTCGAGCAGTTTCGTACGCACCGCCGGATTGTTGGAGCGTACGGTCAACTGCATCTCAACCTTGTCGCCAATGATATTGTGTTTGGTTCCGCCATGTATGGCGCCAACGGTGATGACGCCGGCGTCCTGTGGAGCGATGGTGCGCGAGACCACCGATTGCAACGAGACGACGATTTGCGAGGCGACCAGCACCGGGTCGACGCCCTTATGCGGCGAGGCGCCATGGGCGCCGACGCCGTGCACAACAATATCGACGCTGTCGGAGCTGGAATAAGCGATATCTTGCAATATCCTGACGCGGCCAGCCGGCAGCTGCGCGGAAACGTGGAAAGCGAGCGCGTAATCAGGTTTGGGAAAACGCTTATAGAGCCCGTCTTCCAGCATATCGCGGGCGCCGGAGATGCGCTCCTCCGCAGGCTGACCAATCAGCACAAGCGTGCCCGACCACTGGCCCTTGCGCGCCGCCATCTGCCGCGCGGTTCCGACCAGCGATGTCATATGCGTGTCATGGCCGCAGGCATGCATCACCGGCTTGATCTTGCCGTCAATGTCTTCCTGATGTGCGACTGAAGAATAAGAAAGCCCTGAATCCTCTTTCACCGGAAGCCCGTCCATATCGGCGCGGATCATCACCGTCGGCCCGGCGCCGTTCTCCAGCACCGCCACCACGCCCGTGCCGCCGACGCCTTCCGTCACATCAAAGCCAAGCACCCTGATTTCACGCGCCAGCCGCTTTGAGGTTTCAAATTCGCGATGCGAAAGCTCCGGGTTCTCGTGAAAATGCGTGAACAGCGCCTCAAGGTTGGCGTCATAATCGGCCGCGATATCGGCGCGAAGGTCAGATTGCGCCAGCGCCGGCGCGGTGAGGCTGAGCCCGCCACAGGCGAGCAAAGAGATTATCATGCTGGTATTCATAAGACTTGTCTCCGGGCCCAATTTGGCGGGAGGGTATTCGGGAATGCCCGCGCGGTAAATGGCGGCGCAATAACAAGTGACAGGCTGCCGCCCCGCTCAAAACACCGATTTAGTGTTATACGCCCAAAATCACATTGATGCCTGATTTTCGGCGGTCTTTCGGGCATCAGCGGCTATAAGTTTATGCATGAGAATATCGCCAAAACAACAAAAGCGTTTTTATGCCGCCCTGGTCAGGAAGGACCCTAAATATGTCGGGGTTTTTTATGCTGGGGTGAAAACAACCGGCGTTTTCTGTCATTCCATTTGTCCTGCCCGAAAGCCAAAGTTTGAAAATTGCGACTTCTTCAAGACACCCGAACAGGCCTTGCTCGCTTCGTACAGACCGTGCAAACGCTGCCGCCCATTGTCGCCGCCGGGCGAGGCTTCCACCCTTATTAACACGCTTGTTGATGCGGTCGAACGCGCGCCTGAGCGACGCTGGCGCGAGGATGGCTTTAAAAACATTGGCGCCGATCCCTCAACCGTGCGCCGTCAGTTCAAAAAACGCTTTGGCATGACCTTTGTCGAATATGCGCGGGCGCGCCGTTTGGGGCGCGCGATGATAGACATTCGCAAAGGCAAGCGCATTATTGCAGCTCAACAATCGGCCGGATATGAATCAGGCAGCGGCTTTCGAAATGCGTTTTCCCGGCTGATGGGCGCGCCGCCGGCCGCAAAACACGCCCGGGCGCTGGCTGCAGCGTGGCTGGACACGCCCCTCGGTCCGATGATTGCGATCGCTGACGAAGACGCCCTTCATCTTCTGGAATTTCTCGACCGGCGCGCGCTGGAAAGCGAAATAGGGCGCCTTAAACAGAGAGAAAAATCGACTGTCCTTCCGGGGCGAACGCCGCCGATTGACATCGTCGAGAAAGAATTGAAGCAATATTTTGACGGAGCGCTTCTAGCCTTCGATACGCCGTTGAGATTCGCCGGATCAGCGTTTCAACAATCTGTTTGGAATGCATTGCGGGACATCCCGGCGGGCGAGACGCGATCTTATTCGCAGATCGCGAAGGTCATCGATAACCCAACGGCGCCCCGCGCCGTTGCGCGCGCCAACGCCGCCAACCCGCTGGCGATTATCATACCATGTCACCGGGTCATTGGCGCTGACGGCGCGCTTACCGGCTATGGCGGCGGCCTCGCCCGCAAAGAATGGCTCCTCACCCATGAGGCCCGCATGGCGCAACACAAAAAGGTGCAATCATGAATTCAACCCTGCCTGATGATGACCCTTCGATCCTCTATAATGACAGCGATTATCCGTCGAAAGATCATGGGCCCTTTCCAGAAAACTTCGACGCCGTCACAGACGCGCAAGGCGTTGCCCATGATGTTGAACGCTATATTGAAATCGCTTCTGGTGTTCGAGGGCCGGTGCTGGAGATCGGTTGCGGCTCTGGCCGTGTCGGCATTGCGCTTGCACGCGTCGGCATCGATATTTACGGCGTCGATATCTCCGCCGGCATGCTAGCGCGCTACAATGAGAAATTACAAAAAGAGCCCACCGAACTCCAGCGCCGCATCCATTTGGTTAAAGCCGATGCGACAAAACTTGACCTTGACCGGCGTGACTTCGCTCTTGCTCTCTTGCCGTTCAATACATTGCTGTGCATTCCGGATTTTCAACAGCAACAATCCGCATTGAACGCTATTAGCGCGCATATGCGCCCGAACGGGCGTTTGATAATCGACATCATCAACCCGCACCGGTTAAACATGCACGGCGACCCGGCGCCAAAACCATTCTTTACACGGCGCAATGTCTGGACAGGCCGGCAATATACGCGCTTCGCCGCAACCAGCCCTATAGACGCAGAACAACGCCAAAAGCTCTATGGCTGGTATGATGAACTGCGCGAAGACGGCGCGGTTGAGAGAAAGCCTTATTCAATCACATGGCGTCCTCTGTTTCGGTTTGAGGCGGAACTGATGTTGGAGAAGGCAGGCTTCAAGATTGAAAAGATTGAAGGCGGCCATCGCGGCGAAGCCTTCACCCCAGAAAGCCCGAAAATGTTCATCTGGGCTCAGAAATAACCAAAAATAGCCGCCCATAAAGCCCGCGCCATCTCTCACATCACAATCGAAGCGCCGCAACGCCCTTGCTTTGAGCAGGGTCTGAACTTACGCTCCCGCGTCGGCGCCCTCGCGGAAGCGCGATTGGCCTGTGACAGATATGTGGGGAGATCATTCATGCGAACATTCATTTCATCGGTATGCGGTGTTATTATACTGGCGCTTCTTACAGCCGCCCAGGCGCAGTCAGTGCGCACGGTCACGTTTCGTATTCCTGTCGAGATCGAAAATATCCGTTACCTGAGCTCCGTGCACGCTGATTGCAAAATTCAGGACGGCACCAGAGCGCCCCCGCTCAATAATCCAGACTGGTCAACCGCCCATACCATCACCAGGCGCGTCTCGATCCGTTTCATGGATAACCGCTTTCCTGTCTGCGGGGCCGATCCGCGCACAGAAGATGCAGCGTATCGGTGCACCGATGTCTCCGAAGAAGGCCAGTCCTGGTCGAATATTATCGAGGTGCCGATCAGAGACTATGAGAGCGGCGGCATCCGTGTTGCGGCCGGCCAGAACTACAGATGCCTGATCGATGTGACCTACGACACCGAGCCCGAACGCGCCGGCGAAGCGACGCTTTCTGACGGGCTCTGCGCTGGCTTTTTTGACAACCCATGGGCGATCACGGCGCGCGAGCGTTACCAAACCTATACCGGCGGCGACATTACCGCAGCAAACCTATGCATAAGGACTTCATTCAACGCCTCACTCGATACCATAGAAGTGCCCGCGCAATATATTCGCGGCGGCGAGTGCTGCGAAACGGATGGACCCGCGCCGGCGCCGTCAGAACCGCGTGAGCCGAGTGAGCCGCCGGTAGTGGCGGTTCCAAACTTGTCGCTTCCTCAACTGCAATCGCCGCTAAAGACAGCCCCGAAAACCGCGCCCATCTCCCGGCCGCAAGCCTGCGCCAATGCCGTTCAAGGCAAAATCGCCTGGGATTATAATGGCAATAAACAATGGGGGCAGGGCAATATCGACCGGCTTTGCGCCGGCGCGACAAACTCTATCGAACCGGCTCAATGTTTTGACCGCGTCATGCATGGCGGCGTCAACTGGGGCGGCGGCACGCAATGGAGCTGGACCAATGCAATAGACCTGTGTGAAGGGTCAACCAACGCCAATGCGACCATTGCTTGTTTCGAAACCGCCATTCACAACGGCGCAGACTGGCGCAACGCCATTCATGAATGCGACGCGCAACCCTAAGCCGGGCTTGCCGCGCATCCAAGCTCGTCGCCGAGTGCAGACCGCCAGGCCGTCGAGCCAGACGCGCACAGCATCAACGATTTTGCAGCGTTCGCCCGCACTTAACCGCGGATCGGCCTTCAGGTCCGCTGTCAAAGCTCCTGATCTTGGAGCATTTTCGAAATTATTTGATTGCCGCACGATTGAAACCGTTACTCCCGTGCGTTCGAATAAACATACTGATCCAACTGACCGGCGCATTTTTGTTCGACTTCGGAGACGCTGGCGCCTTTTTCTACAAAAGTAACAATGTATCCGTGTATGCCTGAATCAATCACACCGGGAAAACCCTTGTTACTCATGGCTTCCGGTATTGAACCGCCAAGCTCTTGGTTGGTGATGTTTGGCGCAAAAAACATAACGTGAGGTGGAATTTTACGAACAATATCGGTTTGTTCATTATAGATAAAATTTAGCTCAGACATCATATACGTTATTCCAGGCGCCGACGGCGCCATAAAATCACCCGCCTCGACTTTAGCGTCATATAGTTTTGCCGCTTCACTCGGCTTCATGCCTTTCATGGCCAGGCTTGTTTTATAGCTGGCCGCCGGAATCATTGAATCGACGCCGTTTTCGGAAAAACACAACGGAATAATAGACTGGGGGTGATTTCTTTCCAGATAGCAGTGAAGCCCGCCATCGGCGCTTTTGGTTTTCTGGAATTTATTTTTTTGCCAGACATAAACCGACGCCCGCTCTCTCAGCCGTTCTGGAAGCGCGCTTTTTGCTAATGCTTCTTCGCATGCTTGAGTCAACTGGATTGGTTTGTCCACCTCGTTAGACTTTGCGATAGCGGCCGGGGACAAGGCAATCAAAACTCCCGCGGTCGTAACCAACAGAGAAAATTTTTCCAATCTTCTGCGCGCTCGTCTGGCGGCCACGGGGCAAGGCGTATTACTGTTGCATTTCGTCATCATCGGTCTCCTCTGCACAAATCAAACTTCAATATTCACGTTCCGTAGAAGCGACATTGTTGCTTTGCTCACTGCGAAACTGGCTTTCGAAAAAGAATTACAAACCGGTCAGTTTTCCCGCGTATGGATGGATTTCCGACCATAATGGTGCGTTGATCTTCCGGGTGGCTGAGCGCATCGGACCTGGCGACAATCTCAAAACCAGCCTGTTGCAATTCATCCGTTACAATTTTTTCCTCTATCCTATGTAAGCGTTTGGCTTCGGCAATACCGGCGCCTTGCGCCGCATGGTGATCGATCACTAACAATGTTCCGCGGGGGGATTAAGGCGTCAAATATGCGCGCGACCATCTTTGCCCGGTCGATCTCAACCCAAACCGTGTCGTGGTAAAATAAAGAGACAATAGCCTGGTCGACAGGCTCTATAATGCTGAACGCATCCAACATCTGCACAGAATAATCGACATTACTCCTCGCATCCTGGCTGGCGAAATCCGGAAACATTTTTGCAAACTGCTCATGTGCGTCAATCAAGCGCTTCGGGTCTACCGAATACAGCTTGCCTGACGGGCCAACTATCCTCGAAAGCAGGGCGGTGTAATAGCCGCTCATCGGCGCAATTTCCAAAATACGTGAGCCGCTTTTAATTTGTCCAAAGATTAAAACATCTTCTGGATGTCGATATTTGTCTCGCTCCTTATGAGACACTATCCGGCTTCGATCATTGATTGCCACACGTATCGTTGCCGCGGAAGATGATGCTGGGGTTGTATCTTTGCTTGTCCTGCTCACATTTTGGCAAGCGGCAAGCGCTACGACGCTGGCCAATAGCGCGATGGAGGCTAATTTTTTCATTGTTTCCCTTTGGGCGGACCGGCAACCCACGACGCGCCGCATACTTTCCCTGATAATAATTTTCACATATGGTACTTATAAGTACCATAGCTGTCAAGCAAGGCTGCGCCCTCAGGTTGGTTATTTGCAAATTGTAACGCGGCCAAACCACACGGGGCGGCCCGCCGGCAACAAATGTGGGCATGATCCAGTTGTTTTGGGGCCAGTTGTTTAAGGGATTGAATCGCCGCCTTATGCATTTTTAGGTTACTTGAGTATTGAAAAAATCAGCCCTGAATGAAGCAAATGAAAAACTCTGCGCATACTATCCGTTCGCAAGGCCCGACAAAAATCGAGGACAGAATTATCGAAGCTGCGGCGCAACTGTTTATTCGCGATGGATATGAAAGAGCCAGCACCGCCGCCATTGCGAAAGTCGCCAAAACATCAAAACGAGAGATCTACAATCGGTTTCATGGCAAAGAAGAGTTATTTGAATGCGTAATCCACTATTTATGCACCCTGGCCGGACCTGCTGAGCCGCAACCTGCGCAGCCTGATCATCTGGAAACCGCCATGAAAGCGGCGGCGCAGGCTGTGATTGAACGGTTTATTCAAAAACAAACGCGTGGGATTTTGGTCGCCGCGATTGCAGCAAAACCGCAATTTCCCGCGATAATCGAAATCTTCTGGAACGAAGGCCCGGGCCTAGCCGTTACTTCACTGACCGAAGCGATCAAAACCGCCAACAAAAAAGGGGGTATCAACGTCCGGCAACCCAAAAAGGCCGCGCACAAATTCATAATCGATTGTTGCGGTCCGATCGTAACTCACCAGCTTTTCGATTCTACGTACTCCCCCAAGCAAAGTGAAATCGATCAACATATAAACGAAACCTGGGCAGCGTTTTTGCTGAAACACGCCCGTTAGTCAGTCCGTTCGCTTAAGCCGGGACCACCGCGCACCCGACTTCCTCGCCGATTGCGGCCGCTAAATCGTCGAGCCAGAAGTGTACCGCAGCAACAATTTTGCAGCGTTCATCGGTGTTCAATCGCGGGTCGGTTTTCAGGTCCGTTGTCAAAGCGTCGAAACCTGCAACCCCTTGCATCACACCGACGCCGCCGTCAGTGGTAGAATCAAACCGCATCACCGAGCCGCCATTCGTCGACCAGCGCGGCCATTGCGCAAGGCCGGGGCCATTGCCGGGCGCGCCGTCGCGCGCAAACGCCGCCCAATAGGCGCCCATTTTGATTGCTAGTGCCTCACGGCTCGTAAAAGTCTTTTTCTGGAACAGAATTTTATCGAGCTTTCCAAACAAGATAAACCGGTTGAACACAAACGGTATTTCCATCGCATGGCTGGCGCCGAGCAGTTTGCTCGTATCGGTAAACAAAAATCGTCCGCCCTCGTCCCAATCGAAGCGATAGGCGTAGACCGCCTCGTGGCCGGCCGCAGTCATCATCGACGCTGGCTGGTCGACCGAGCGGATGCCCCAGATGCGGCTTAGATATTCTGACACCGCGTCGTAAAAATCCTTGTCGCGCGGCGCCAGAAAAATACCGAGGATTTTCTTGGTGAGGGTTGGATTGGCGATATGAAAAAACTTCATCTCGTCACGATTGGTTCCGGTGATAATCGGCACGGCGTGAAACGCGCCGGCAACGCCGAATGCTTCGCGCAACGGATAGGAAGGCAGCGTCACCCCGTCCTCGATCACTGTCGCCAGGGCGAGCCGGCCGCGTCCGTTTTCGCTATAAGCAGCAAGCAAAGCTTCAGCCGAAACGCCGCGCAAACCCGCCGCGTCACCGGCGCCGAGACGCTCGGCGATCACCGCTGACGGGTTGGTCTCCGGGGCGCCGGAAAATTCCGCCTCACCCAGCGGCACGCTGTCAAAGCTGCCCGACTGGATGATGGCGCGATCAAACAGGCCTTGCGCCAAAGGCGAGGCCAGCAGCGCGGCGATATTGTGCCCGCCGGCGCTTTCGCCGAAAATCGTGATATTCGCCGGATCGCCGCCAAAAGCTTCAATGTTTTCACGCACCCATTTGAGCGAGGCCATCAGATCCAGCAGTGCGAAATTCGCCGCCGCATCTTCCGGCGTCTCAGCGCTCTGTCTCACGGCGCCATTAGCAAACCAGCCAAACGGCCCGAGCCGATATTGCACCGGCACGATGATGACATCTTCCTTGAGCGCAAGTTTTGATCCGTCATAGGACGATGACCGGCCCCAGACATTGGAGCCGCCATGGATCCAGACCATGACGGGAAGCTTATTGTCTTGCGCATCGCGCGGCGCATAAATGTCGAGCGTCAGGCAATCTTCCGCGCCGATAAACAGCCCCGGCTCCAGGCCTTCGCTGGCGTTAAGCGCATTGCTCATCTGCGCGCAGCGCTCGGCGAACTGGGTGGCGTCGCGCCTTCCGGTCCATCCTTCTGACGGTCGTGGCGCACGCCAACGCAGATCGCCCAGCGGCGGCGCCGCGAAGGGGAGCGCGCGCCAGGAATGCGCGCCAGCCTCTGTCGTCAGCCCGATAATTTCACCGCCCGCAACCACACGCACCGTCGCCGCGTCCGGGACCGCCGGCGCCGCGGCCGGCGCCTCAGCCCGGCCGCAGGCGGCGAGCATCAAAGTGGCGGTGATCGGTAAAAACTGTTTCATCTGCGTCTTCTCCAATAATCGTTGTCTTCTGGCGGTTTACAGATGTTCCGCCATTTTTACCCCTGCGAACAGGGTTTTCTACAGTCCGGAGCACACGAACGGCGCAGTTAAACGGCTCGAGCGTGTCGCTTCGAAACCGGCGGTTAACGAACCCGCATTATGGTTGTGGGTTTATGACGGCCGCAACCCTTTGCGACCGCCAACAGGGAGCCCCCGCGCCATGCCCTCCGAAAAACCATCTTTTGCTCAAGCCATGGGCCGAAAAAACAAAAAATCCGACGCCGATGACGGCGCCTTCACGATTTTAATCGCCGAAGACAATGAGGTTAACCTCAAAGTCATGCAGGCGCTGCTGTCGAAATTCGACGCCAAGCTGATCCTCGCCAAGGATGGCCGCAAAGCCGTCAGCCTGTTCAAGACCCGCAAGGTCGATTTGATCTTGATGGATATCAACATGCCGCTCCTGGACGGGCTGGAGGCGACCAAGGAAATTCGCGTGATCGAACGCGAAAACGGCGCCGCGCAAACGCCGATCGTCGCCGTCACCGCCCATGTCAAACCCGCCGACCAACATCTATGTATCGCCGCCAGCATGAACGACTATCTGCACAAGCCGGTCAAAGACGATGATTTAAAACGCACCTTCCAAATCTGGGCGCCAGGACTGTCGTTTGCGCGCCCGGCAAAAGATGCTGAGGCGGTGTCTGCGGGTTAGGTCTATACTAACCTGAATGATACAGCCCTACGCGGCGATAGCCGCTTGCTTCTGTGATAGCCCCTTTTCCCCACACAGCCTCCGGCGTAGGGCGGGCATTTGCCCGCCAATCAATGGTCGCGGATTGGTGTTGTGGATTGTTTGTGGCTCAATCCTCTCATGCCCGACTACCGCCGCATCTTGCGCGCGCGGCGTTGGCGGGCTGAAGCCCGCCCTACGTGACGATAACCGCATACGTCACAAGCAAAACCACACTACCCCAGCGCATCCATCACCGAGAAAATATCCTTGTCGCCGCGGCCGCACATGTTGAGGAGGAGGATCTGGTCGCGGTCCATTTCCATCGCCTTGTCGAGCGCGCGGGCGAGCGCGTGGGAGGGCTCTAACGCCGGGATAATGCCTTCGAGTTTTGCGCAGAGCTGGAACATCGCCAGCGCCTCTTCGTCAGTGGCGGAGAGATATTTGACGCGGCCGGTCTCGTGCAGCCAGGAATGTTCCGGGCCGATGCCGGGATAGTCTAACCCGGCTGAAATTGAATGCGCTTCCTGGATTTGGCCGTCGTCGTCCTGCAACAGATAGGTGCGGTTGCCGTGCAACACGCCGGGCCGCCCGCCGGTGAGCGAGGCGGCGTGTTGATCGGTCTCCACCCCCTTGCCGGCCGCTTCAACACCGATGATCTCGACGTCCTTGTCATCGAGAAACGGATGGAACAGACCGATCGCATTGGAGCCGCCGCCGATGCAGGCCATCACCACATCGGGGCCGCGCCCTTCTGCATCCATCATCTGGTCTTTGGCCTCATTTCCGATCACGCACTGAAAATCGCGCACCATTTCCGGATAGGGGTGCGGGCCCGCCGCGGTGCCGATAATGTAAAAAGTTGAGTCTACATTGGTGACCCAATCGCGCAGCGCTTCATTCATCGCGTCTTTCAGCGTTGAACGCCCGGAACTTACCGGTATGACCTCCGCGCCGAGAAGCTTCATGCGGAAGACATTGGGGCTTTGCCGTTCAACATCGGTTGCGCCCATGTAAATCACGCAAGGCAGATCAAACCGCGCACACACCGTCGCGGTGGCGACGCCATGCTGGCCGGCGCCGGTCTCGGCAATGATGCGGGTCTTGCCCATGCGCCGCGCCAGCAGGATCTGGCCGATGCAATTATTGATCTTGTGGGCGCCGGTATGGTTCAGCTCATCGCGCTTGAAATAGATCTTCGCGCCCTTAGTAGGGCCGGATTTCTGCCGGCCATACTCGGTCAAGCGCTCGGCATAATAGAGCGGCGACGGCCGGCCGACATAATGTTTGAGGAAGTGCGCAAGCTCCGACTGAAACGCCGGGTCTTTCCTGGCCGCGCGATATTCTTTTTCCAGCGCCAGCACCAGCGGCATCAACGTCTCGGCGACAAACCGCCCGCCAAATTTACCGAAGCGGCCTTCGGCGTCGGGACCGGTACGGAAAGAATTTGGGCGGCTGGTGGTGTCCTGGGTCACGCGACTTCTCAAGTTTTGCTTATGGTTGCGGCCGCAGGTATGGCTGGCTTTCCGGCCTCAGTCCATCACCGCGCAGGATCCGATGTCGCCATTGGCGGATATTCGGGCGATGGTTTTCCAGCTCGCCGCATCAACAACGCTGATAAGCCCCTCGGGCAACTCGTCTTCGCCTTCACAAATCGCCGCGCCATATAACGGCGCAATGTTTGAGTGGCTAACCAGCAAAATCGAGGCGCCAGGGTTGGCCGCAAGCTCAGCCTCGATCTGTTTTTTGAATGCAGCGATGATGCCGGGGTCAGTGGTTTTTTGCGCCCCATGCGGCATGACCGCCGCGCCGCCGGCGACTAGCCTTGCCGTATCCCAGGCCCGGCACATATCGCTAGTATAGGCCTTGAGGATTGGAACACCTGTTTCAGCCAGAAATACGCCCAGCAAGCGGGCCTGCGCTAAACCCTCGGCGCTAAGGCCGCGGCCTTCGCCGAGATTGCACCCTTGAGTCATGCCAACTGCGGCGATCTGGTCGTGCGGCGACTTGCCGTGCCGCATCACAAGAACCTGTCCGCCCTCGCGCAGCTGAACGATTAAGCTGTCGGAATGGTCTAATAACGCCTCTAGCCGATCTGCATCTTGCGCCTGGGTGGGAAGCACTAATAATACAGCCGCCATTGCTGCGCACAAAAACCGCAGCATAAAAACCCCTGCTCTATCTTTTCGCTTTTAAAACAAAGGCTTCAACCAGCGCGTCGGCCTTGCGGCCGGGCGCGGTTTCCACACCTGATGAAACATCCACGCCCAAAAATGCTGCACTTTTTTGTGCAGCAATGGCGGCGGCGACATTATCGGGGTCAAGCCCGCCAGCGAGGAAATAGGGCGTCTCGCCGGCATAGTCAGCCAGCAGCGCCCAGTCGAACGGCGCGCCATGACCGCCGGGACGCGATGCGCCGGGCGGTGGTTTGGCGTCAAACAGGACGATATCAGCCGCCTCGGCATAGGCCGCCGCCGCGCCAAGGTCCTCCGCACCCGTCACCGCAATCGCCTTGATGACATCAACCGCAAAGTCCGCGCCCATATCTTCACACCGCGCCGGACTTTCGTGGCCGTGAAACTGAAAATGGGTGAGGAACGGCGCGGCTTCGGCCAGCTCGATTTCGCCGGCGTCGACAAACAGGCCGACCAGCTTCGGCATGTCAAAACCATCTTCGAAGCTGGCCTGTTTGAGTTCGACAACGATCTCTTCGGCCGCTTCAGGCTGGATAAAACGCGGGCTTTTGCGGAAGAACACGAAGCCGAGATAGTCAGCTCCGGCCCGCGCCGCGGTAAGCGCAGTTTCCAGCGTCGTCACCCCGCAGATTTTGACCGCTACATTGCTCATATCAATTGGGGCTCATGTCATTTGGGCAGGTCTGTTCATTGGGGAGAGTCTTGTGGCGAAACGTCGGCGCTTTCAAGTATCGCCGGCACGGTCTCGGGCATGCGCCGCTCGGCGGCGTCCAGCCTGACGGTTACATCGGCAAACTCCGCCCGCAGGCGCTTCAGCTCGCGATGTTCTAGACGCGCCTTGTGCCGACGGGACCGCCCCGAAAGCCACATCCCCATGCTGCCTGCGCCAAGGCCGATAAACAACATCGCCATCAGCCACAGCCATAGCGGAAACGCCGGTGTCGTCAGGGCTGGCGCAGCGGCGGAAAAGGGGTCGAGGCTAAGGGCGACCATCTGGCGGTTGGCGACCAGAAACAGGACCGCGACGATAAATACCGGTATCCAGATGATACGGGAGAGCCACTTTCTCATGGGCGCGACTGTTTCATGAGCATGATTGTCTCATATTACAGGCGCAAAGGGCAACTTGTTAAGATCGCAATACGCCGCATTACGTACAGCCCGCCAGTTTGCTGACCGCCCAATCACCTAGCCGCCAGGATTTTGCGCGCCGGCGAAAAATCGGCCCTCGCGGTTGAGCCGGTCGCGCAGCTCCTTGCCGGCTTTGAAAAATGGCGACCATTTTTCTTCAATGTGAACCGCCTCGCCGCTGCGTGGATTGCGGCCGACCCGTGCCGGCCGGTGCTTGACCGAATAGGCGCCAAAGCCGCGAAGCTCGACCCGATCGCCGCGCGCCAGCGCGTCGGTAATCTCATCAAAGATGATGGAAACAATGCGTTCAACGTCGCGATGGAACAGATTCGGGTTCTCATCGGCGAGT
>JAJFGE010000118.1 GCA_021776295.1 Hyphococcus sp. | reverse complement strand
GGTCCTGTGGAGCAGGCGGTTCAGCGTAACCAGTGAATCGATGGAGGACGTCGCCGGACAAGCCGCCGAAGAGATCACAGAAGAGATAGGTCGGCTTTCCAGAGAGGCGTCGTAGGGAAGCGTGGAAGCGCTCCATTAGAGGGTACTTTTGTGATTGTCATCCGAACTACCGAAAGCAGACGAAACGGACTAAGCGCTTCAACGAAGGAAATTGGCGATTTTCAACCACTCGCAGACCACTCCTACCCTCCCCCCCACCAAAACCCCATCCTCACCACCCCCGCCCATGCTACACTCCCAAATCAACGCTTCACGCCAACATCACCGGCGCAGCGCTTCGGGAGGGAACCAGTTGAGCCAAGAGGAAGACATTTACGCCGCGCGGATTGGCCGGAACATGTGGCGGTTGGGGCAGCGGCGTGCGCGCGAGCCGGAGGCTTTGCTTACCCGGCCGACGTCTCTGTCTGGTCCTGGGTCCAGGATTGAAAATAAATCTGCGTCGCCAGTTGCGCCCCGCGGTCGAGCGTTGCCGGAGGCGGCGGCGACGCCGAATACTCTCGCAGAATTTCTTCGAGAACTGGCCGCAGTGCTTGGCAAAAACGATCCGGACCCTGACGGGTCGTAACCGTCGATAGCGCCATGTAAGTATTGACCACGGCTTCAGCGGCAATCGTTACGGCTGCATCGGGTGGCTCGGGCTTGTCTTTCGCCGCCAGATGGTCAACGACGATGGCCAGCGCCACGCGCACGCGTTCGGGGTCGAGCCCGCCGCCAGCCTCGCCGGCGTTCAACCCAACCACTTCGCCGCCGCCATTGGCGCCGCCCGATGCCCCCTGATACAGCGCCTCAAACGTCACCGCGCCGCCGGTCGCCTCGACGATGCGGCGCGCCAGCGCCGGCTTGGGAACCTGGGCGCCGCCGATGATGCGATACAGCGTTTGCCGCGAGGCGCTGACGCGGGCGCCAAACTCCTGAATGGTCTCGCCGACATCGCGAAGATAGGTCTTTAACGGGTGCATGGGGGCAAATCCGATGTTGCATGGCGCGTGACAGACCCCGTTTTGTGTCACGAGACTCGCAACATTTTGTTAAATTTTGTGGCGTCGCACGCAACACTTGGCGTTATAGGCTGGCGCGGCTATGACCCCCGTCATGGCCGGGTTTCTGCTTTCCTTAACCGAGATTTCAATCACCTTTGGCGGCGATGCGCTGCTTGAGGGCGCGCGGCTTGATGTCGAGCCCGGCGCGCGCATCGCGCTGGTCGGGCGCAACGGTTCGGGCAAATCCACGCTGCTCAAAATCGCCGCCGGCGCGGTCGAACCCGATCGTGGCGAGCGCTTCGTTCATCCGGGCGCCGCCATCCGCTATCTGCCGCAGGAGCCGGACTTTAGCGGGTTTAAAACCGCCGAAGACTATATCGGCGAGGGTTTGAACGACGAAGCTGACGCGCACTTGATCGACATCGTCATGGCGTCGTTCGATCTCGCGCCGGGGATTGCGCTCGACACATGCTCGGGCGGCGAGGCGCGGCGCATCGCCATTGCCGCAGCCCTGGTCTCCAAGCCCGACATCTTGCTGCTCGATGAGCCAACCAACCATCTCGACCTGCCGGCGATCTCTGAGTTGGAAAAACGCCTGCGCGCATCATCATCGGCGATTGTTTTAATCAGTCACGACCGGCGGTTTTTGGAAAACCTCACCTCCTCAACGGTGTGGATTGATCGCGGTAAAACCCGCACCATTGCGCGCGGCTTTAGCGAGTTTGAAGCCTGGCGCGACAAGACCCTGGAAGAAGAACAACAAGCCCGCCACAAGCTCGGCCGGAAGATTGTCGCTGAAGAACACTGGCTGCGCTACGGCGTCACCGCGCGGCGCAAACGCAATGTGCGCCGCCTTGGCGAGCTGCACGCCATGCGCAAAGGCCTGCGCGAGGCGCGTCGCCCGACTGGAACGGTGAAATTTTCCAAAGGTGAGACCAACGCCTCCGGCAAGCGGGTGATTGTTGCGGAACATATTTCAAAATCTTATGGCGACAATAAAGTCGTTGATGATTTCTCAGTGGAGATTACCCGCGGCGAGAAGATCGGCATTGTCGGGCCCAATGGCGCCGGCAAAACAACGCTGGTGAATATGCTGACCGGGGCCTTGGCGCCGGATGCGGGCACGATCAATCTCGGAACCAATCTCGAGCTGGTCTCGCTCGATCAGCGCCGCGCCAGTCTCAAGCCGGAGATGCGCCTTGCCGATGCGATTGCCGATGAGCGCGGCGACTGGGTGACGATTGCCGGCGCCAAGCGTCATGTCGCCAGCTACCTGCAGGATTTTTTGTTTGCACCCGAACAATGGCGCGCGCCGGTGTCGTCACTTTCCGGCGGTGAACGCGGACGGCTGGCGCTGGCGGCAGCGCTCGCCAAACCGTCCAACATTTTAGCGCTGGACGAGCCGACCAACGATCTTGATCTGGAAACGCTTGACCTGCTCGAAGAATTGCTCGCCGCCTATCAGGGCACGCTTCTGCTCATCAGCCACGACCGCAGCTTCCTCGACCGTATCGTCACCTCGGTGATCACCACTGATCCCGACCGCAACGCTGGCTGGCGAACCTATGCCGGCGGCTATGATGATATGGTGCGCCAGCGCGGCTCGGCGCCGGGCGCCCGCGCCGCCGCGAAGGCGGCGTTGAAGCCTGCCGCCAAACGCGATGGCGCCAAACCGCAAGCGCAAACCAAGCTCAGCTACAAAGATAAATATGCGCTGGAAACATTGCCGGCGAAAATCTCCGAGCTTGAAGCCAAAATCAGCGCGCTCAATGCAAAGCTGAACGACGCCGGGTTTTATGATCGCGACCCGAAAGCGTTCAACCAAACCGCAAGCGAGCTTAAATTGACTGAAACAGCGCTGGCGGCGGCCGAGGAAGAATGGCTGGCGCTGGAGATAAAACGCGAACAACTAGGCCAAGGCGAGACCTGAAAAGGGCGCCCTGGTGTGGTCGCAGCTGAGTTACGCAATTTTAAGATGAAAAAGCAGCGCCCTCACCCGCTCGTGATCAGTGTTGAATTGTGCGGCCCGCCGGGCGCTGTAGGTTGAAACAACCCGATGCGCAGGAGATGTGCAACGGATAGAGTTTAGCCAACACAGTTTACCCAACAAGGAGAAGACAAGATGAATAAATCAGCATTGACGAAAGCGGTAATCGCCAGCGCTTTTACCGCAGCCCTCGTCGTTGCGGCCCCTGCTAATGCCGGCCAAGCCGGTATGGACAAATGTTTCGGCGTTTCGCTTGCCGGTGAAAATGACTGCGCCGCGGGTCCGGGCACATCATGCGAAGGCACGTCAACCGTTGATTATCAGGGTAATGCCTGGACGCTAGTTCCAGCCGGCACTTGCGACAGCGTCGGTCTTCCCGACGGCCGCAGCGGCAGCCTCGATGAGCTCGACCGGGATCTTCCTGAAGCTTAAGTCTTATCGGAATTAATTCTTGACCGATAAAGAACACACCGATCCGATCCCGGCGCCAACCAGTGTCGGGGTCGGCTTAAAGCCCGCTCACTATTGCGACGTACTCTCCCCCAATAGCGGACGCATAGGAGCGGGCGCCCCGCTTTCCCATATCGATTTTTTTGAAGTCCACGCCGAAAACTATATGTGCGCCGGCGGCGCGCCGCATGCGTGGCTCACGCAAATCCGAAAACATCATCCATTATCTGTACACGGCGTATGTCTGTCGCTTGGCGGCCATGATGATCTTGATCGCGATCACCTTGAAAGATTGCACGTCGTCGTTGACCGATATCAGCCGATGCTGATCTCCGAGCACATGGCCTGGAGCGCGCATGACGGCGTGTTCTATAATGATTTGATCGCCCCGCCGCTGACCGAGGCGACGTTGAAACGCACTGCTGCGCATATTGACCAGACGCAAGAGTCGCTGGCGCGGCGCATTCTGATAGAGAACCCGTCGCAATATCTGACCATGCCGGGCGATATGTCCGAGCCTGATTTTTTAAATGCGCTGGCGCACCGGACCGGTTGCGGCCTGCTCTTGGACATCAATAATGTCTATGTCAGCGCGTGCAATCTCGGGTTTGACGCCGAGCAATATCTCGATGCGATCGATGCCGACAAGGTTGAGGAAATCCACCTGGCCGGGCATGCGGTTGATCGCGCGCGCGGCGTTGAAATCCGGGTTGACGATCACGGCTCGCCGGTTTGCGACGCGGTGGGCGGGCTCTATCGCCGGTTTATCGCCCAGGCCGGCCCGCGTCCAACCCTGGTTGAATGGGACACCGACACGCCGCCGCTCGCCGAGCTTGCGCTTGAGGCGAAAAAAGCCGCTGAGTGGATGTGCGCGGCGACCACCAAGGCCACAACAAAAACGGGCGCCTTTGAAAATGCCTGATCGCACCCCATCAGACCGCGAAGCCTTTGATAAGCTCGCAGATATCCTGCGCGCCCCCCAGCCGCCGGTTGCGCCGTTTGATTATATGGGCGACACGGACAAAACTGCCGCCGCCCTTGCGGTCTACCGCAACAACATTCGCTCCAGCCTTTCAAAAGCGCTCACTGATAAATTCCCGGTTGTCGCGCAACTTGTCGGCGAAGAGTTTTTCAAATTCGCAGCGGCCGAATATTTCAACACCGCCCCGCCATCCTCACCGATGATCGCCGATTACGGCGATCGCTTCCCCGAATTTCTCGATGCCTTCGAGCCGGCGCGAAGCGTTCCTTATCTCGCCGATATGGCGCAGCTGGAAATTGCCTGGCTTGAAGCCTATCGCGCCGCTGATGCAGAGCCGCTCGACACTCAGGCGATATTGGCGGCCGGCGACGGCGATCCGTCTGATCTTGTCTTCACCTTGCATCCATCCTTGCGGCTTTTTAAATCTTCCTTTGCGGTCGGGTCGATTTGGCGGCGACACCAAAGCGACGCCGCATCTGAGGACATCAACGCCAGCGCCGGCGAATGCATTTTGATTATCCGCCCCGAGCGTGAGGTGCGTCTCAGCATCATCAACGCCGGCGCGTTCGCTGCGCTCGAACGCTTAAACGCCGGCGATAACGTTGCAGACGCTTTGGGCCATGCGGCGGCGATTGATGACAGTTTCGATCCGCAGGCGACGTTTGAAATTATTTTGGGCGGCGGCTGTATCATCGCCGCCGCGTGCAAATAGGGAAACAAAATATGACCGCGTATTATCAAAAATTTACACAGCTTATGGAATTGATTCCCTACGCCGTCCTGGCGTTTGTTGCACGCATTGCGGCCGCGGTTCCGTTCTGGCGTTCGGGCCAGACCAAGATCGATGGCGGCGAATTTCTTGGCGTCAACTGGAACATCTTCAGCGTCGTTGAGAAGAAAATCTATCTGTTTGAAAATGTTTTCGGCATCCCGGCGCCGCTCGCGCCGGCGATGACGCATGTGGCTTTGCTCGGAGAATTCTTCCTCCCCATCTTGTTGGTTTTCGGGCTGTTCACGCGGTTCGGCGCGCTTGGCCTGTTGGGCATGACCGCGTTTATCCAGTTTTACGTTTTCCCTGGTGATCTCCTGAAGCCAAATGGCAACTGGTCGCTGCATCTTTTGTGGGCGATGCCATTGTTGTTGGTGCTAGCGCGCGGGCCGGGCGCGTTTTCGCTCGACTACGTGCTCGGAAAACGCGCCAAGTAGCTGGCTTCTTAACTTACGGTGCGAGATCAAACATGCTGGTCGATTAAAACCGGGTTGCCGTCTGGGTCGAGAAACGCGCAACTCGCCGGGCCGGTCGTCGCCTCGTCGGCTTCAGCGGTAAACTGAACGCCGTCGGCTTTCAGCGCCTTTTGAATGTCTCTGACGTCGGTGAAGCTATCCAGCGTTTGCCCGGCGCTATCCCAGCCGGGATTGAAGGTTAGAGTGTTCTTGTCGAACATGCCCTGGAACAGGCCGATCACGCAGCTCGGACATTTCAGTATCAGCCAGCCCTGGCCGGCGTCACCGCCGATAATCTCAAATCCGAGTTTTTCGTAAAACGTCCGCGAGACGGAAATATCCTTGACGGCGAGGCTTAGTGAAAAATTCCCAAGATCCATTGTCGAACTCCCTTTTGTTTTCAACCTGATTGCAAACAAACCTGCGCAATACTATCGCCCATTCGGGTGAATACACATGTTTCACCCGGTTTCCGTACAGTTTTCGGGGGCAGCTAAAGCATCCGGCGATTCCTATTTATCGCCCGATGGTCTAGGCGCCGACGCACCCGCCGCCAATGATCGCGCGCAGCTGGCGCTGCTATTTTGCGGTGCGCGAGGCATCGACCCAGAAGGCAAGCGCTGCAAACACTCCATAGGCGATGATCGCCGTTTGAGCGGCCTCAGCGGCGCTTCCCGGCGGCGGGCCGAAATTGCCAACAAGCTGCGCCGCCGCCAGGGCGACCAGAAGAACGACCGGTGCGATCACGCCGCCTACGCCTTTGCTTTTGGTAGCTTTCAGAAAGATCATGAAGCCAGCGAGTAAGAGGGCGAATTCGACGCTGACGGCAATCGTCCGGTGGTCCCAAAGTCCGAGCCCGGCTTTCGGGCCGCCAAACCACAGTTCAAGGTCCGGCTTATGGGTGATGAAGTCGAATATCCAATGCGAGAAAACCAGCGCGCCGATAATCGCGCCGCCGCATTTGCGCCAGGCATTATAGGCAAACCCCGCAACAAGGCTCCAGACCAGCGCCATAACGAGACTATGCGTATACGGCATATGATAGAGGTCGAAATGGTTGGAGGCTGTAAAATTTTCTACGATGCGCGCATGTTCAATGCCGACAAGCACAAACGGCGCCCATAAAATATCCAGCAGTTGAACAGCGACAAATCCGTGCCAAAGCTTGATGCGTTTTCCGGCGACCGCCGCAGCGGGCCCATAATGACCGACGAACATAAATTTCCCCTCCGTTGTTTTTGCTTAGCATCTGACTCAAAAAGAAGTACGCATTATCCGCGTTGTCATCACCGGGCTTGTCCCGGTGATCCAGAAACTGTCCGTTATTTGCAGCCCTGGATTGCCGGAATGGAGATGGATGGGAACCATCGACCTCCGGCCATGACATGAGGAACGCAATTTTCCTGTACTAATGGGTTAAAACGACTCAGTTAGTTTTGGAACAGACACTTAGCAGCCGGTTGCCGATCCTATAGTGATCCTTGCCGGAACCAGGAGCTTTAATTGCAGCCCATTCGCGGGGTGCGGCGCAGAAATCCCTCAAAACCGCCAGTTGCGCCCATTCTGCAGGGCCGCACAGAGGTTAACGCAAGAGCGGATTTACGCTATGATGGCATCGGGGATCAAGGGCGGGGTAGGCGGTGATCATGAAAGCCGGCGATAAGGCGGTAAGATTGTTTGAAGACCTGACCGGGCGGGTCCGCCGGGGCTGGTC
>JAJFGE010000117.1 GCA_021776295.1 Hyphococcus sp. | reverse complement strand
GATACCGTCATGCTTGCTCGCGCTTGATCCCGGCGTCGGTTTCGGCTGAATTACCGCTTCTTTTTTGGTAAATTGTAGGCAAAGCGCAATGCGTCTCTTCCTGTTTTTCGTATTCCTCACCTGCATCAGCGCAACCGGCGCTAACGCAAAATACTCATTCTGCAACAAAACCAGCTACGCGCTGTCTGCGGCCGTGGGCTATGTTGACGGCGACCGGCTGGCGACAAGGGGCTGGTGGCGACTGCGCCCCGGCCAGTGCAAGGTGGTGTTAACTGAGCAAACCAATCCCGGCCAATATTTCGTTTATGCCGAGGCGATCCCCGGCCATAAAGGCGAATTGCGCACCTGGTCCGGCGATACCGGGCTTTGCGTTGAAAATTTCGGGTTTTTCAATCTTCGCAACCAGGATGTCTGCCGCGACGACCCGTTACGCAAGCGTAATTTCTTCGATGTCAACGTCACCGAGGACGCCAATGGCAACTGGCAGACCGACTTTGCCGAGGCCAGCAATTATACCGTCTATTCCGCGGAGGTCGCCGGCGTTCAACGCCTGCTCAGCGACACCGGCGCCAAAATCCAGCGTATCGACGGCGCCATGGGGCGCGAGACCCAGCGGGCGCTGGCTGTTTTTCGCAAACAAAAAGGTCTCACCGAATCCAGAAGCATCGATGACGAGCTTATCGACGCGCTGATAGAAGAGGCCAACGCCGCTGAGGCCAAGCTCGGATTTTTCTATTGCAACAAAACCGACAGCCCGGTGTGGAGCGCGATTGCCGAGCCCGAAGACGAAGATAGCTATCGCTCACGCGGCTGGTGGCGGCTAGAGCCCGGCGACTGCGCCAAAATCATCAAGGGCGAATTGCAGCACGACCATTATTATGTTTACGGCGCCATTGAAGAGGGCCTGAATGAACGCCAGATCAACAATGGCGACAAAGCGCTTTGCATCAACGCGGTGATGTTCAACGCCAAGAATGATTTGAGCTGCGCCGACCAGGATTTGAACGAGGCAACGTTCCGGCGTATCGAAATCGGCGGCTCGCCATCGGCTACGTTTGAGTTTTTGCCGGAAATGTTTACCGCGCCGCCGACAGCTGAGTAGCGCTATATACAAATCGTGTGGCGGACCAGTTCGCTATCAGGCGGCGTTGCCGCGCGACCAACATCCTTGCCGGGAATATATTTTTTGATAGACCTTCGACATATCGACGCCTGGGTGTTTGACCTCGACAACACGCTTTATGACGCTGAGTGTCAGCTGTTTGCCCAGATTGACGAGCGCATGACGGCGTTTATTCAAGACCGGCTTGACCTGCCGCATATGCAAGCGCGCAAACTGCAAAAAGACTATTACCACCAATATGGCACGACGATGAGCGGACTGATGCGCGAGCATAATGTCGAGCCGCAACAGTTTCTTGATTATGTGCACGATATTGATCTGACGGTGATCAAACCCAACCCCGAACTGGCGACAGCGCTTGCCGCTTTGCCGGGAGAGAAATATATCTACACCAACGGCTCAACCCGGCATGCGGAAAATGTCGCCGGCGCGCTCGAAATCCTGCATCTGTTTGACGATGTCTACGACATCAAGGCGGCGCAATATCGCCCCAAGCCAGACCGCGCGCCTTATGAGACGTTTCTTCGCCAGTTCAATCTGCGGCCCGGTCGCGCAGTGATGTTTGAAGATATTGCGCAAAACTTAGAACCGCCGCATGCGCTCGGCATGACTACGGTTCTGGTCTGTTCCGACGCCGCCTGGCTCGCTGATGAGCCGGAAGAAAAACGCCCCGCCAGGACCGGCGACAGCGGCGATCACGTCCATTATCAAACAAACGACTTGACCGCCTTCCTGAAGGCCGCGACGACATCACAAAACCTGGCTTAAACTCTTTGGACCTCATGACCAAAAACGCTGACCTTGAAAAGATAATTAACGATGCTTGGGAAGCGCGCGATGGCATGTCGACCGCAACCCGGGGTCTGGTGCGGGACGCCGTCACAGCGGCGTTGCAAATGCTCGATGCCGGCGAGGCGCGGGTTGCAGAGCCCGGCGATGACGGCTGGACTGTTAATCAATGGTTGAAGAAGGCCGTCCTCTTATCCTTTCGTCTGTATCCCAATGAATGCATTCCCGGCGGGCCGGCGTCAGCGCATTGGTGGGACAAAGTCCCGTCGAAATTTGACGGCTGGAGCGCAGATGATTTTGAAGCAAGCGGTATCCGCGCGGTCCCGCCCTCTACCGTGCGGCGCGGCGCATTCGTCGCGCCCAACGTCGTGCTGATGCCGTCATTTGTAAATATCGGCGCCTATGTCGGCGCAGGGACCATGATCGACACCTGGGCCTCGATCGGCTCCTGCGCACAAATCGGCGCCGATTGCCACATCTCGGCCGGCACAGGTATTGGCGGCGTATTAGAGCCGTTACAGGCCAACCCGGTCATCATCGAAGACAATTGCTTTATCGGCGCGCGGTCAGAAGTCGTCGAGGGCGTTGTCATCGGCGAGGGATCGGTGCTGGCGATGGGGGTTTTCATCACCGCGTCCACCAAAATCGTCAATCGTGAGACCGGCGAGATTAGCTTCGGCGCGGTGCCGCCTTATTCGGTGGTGGTGCCCGGCGCGCTGCCATCAGACAAAGGCGGGCCTAACCTTTATTGCGCAGTGATTGTCAAACAGGTGGACGAAAAGACCCGCGCTAAAACCTCCGTGAACGACCTTTTGCGGGCTTAGGGGTATTGCCTTAACTGTGGTGAAGCAAAAAGCCGCTATGCTTGTTAAACATTCGTCTTTAGATTAGAGCGTTGGGCGAAAAAGTGGAAACCGGTTTTTCGCATCCGACCGCGAAGGCGGTCAGGTAATTATCTGCGCCCCTTCGGGCGCAGGCCGGCGCGCAACAAAGGATCTAGAACATCGGGCGATTCCTATTAATCGCCCGATGTTCTAGCCGACACTCATGGCCGAAATCGACCCCATAGACCTCGCTCGGGCGCTTATCCGCCGCCCGTCCGTCACCCCGGCGGATGCGGGCGCGCTTGACGTGTTGGAGGGCGCGCTGGCCGGGCTCGGATTTACCTGCACGCGACTGAAATTTGACGATATCGACAATCTCTTCGCCCGGATTGGCGATAGGGGCCCGCATCTTTGTTTTGCCGGCCATACCGATGTAGTGCCGCCCGGCGACGCGGCGACTTGGTCGGCCGAACCGTTTAGCGCGGAAATACGCGACGGTAAATTATGGGGCCGCGGCGCTGCCGATATGAAAAGCGCCATCGCCGCCTTTGTCGCTGCCGCTGCACGCGCCATCGACAACGGCGCCATCAAGGGTTCGCTATCGCTGTTAATTACCGGCGACGAAGAGGGCGCAGCGATTAACGGCACGCGAAAAGTCCTTCGATGGCTGCGCGATGAAAACGTCACGCTTGACCATTGCCTGGTCGGCGAGCCGTCCAATCCGGAGGCGATGGGCGAGATGATTAAGGCCGGGCGGCGCGGCAGCATCAATTGCTGGCTCACCGTCACCGGCAAGCAGGGCCATGTCGCCTATCCCGGCCTGGCGCAAAACCCGATCCCGGCTTTGTTGCGCAAATTATTGTTCCTCACCGAGACCCCGCTCGATGACGGCTATGAGCGGTTTCAACCGTCTAGCCTGCAGGTCACTGACATCCATATTGGCAATCCGGCGCATAATGTGATCCCGGAAAAAGCCACAGCGCGGTTTAACATCCGCTTTAACCCGACCTGGACCGGGCAATCCATAGAACAATGGCTGCGCGAAAAGCTGGACGCCCTCGCCGCTGAGACAGGCGCTGTCTATGAGTTGGAGGTTATCGTTTCCGGCGAGGCGTTTTTGACGACGGATATGAATTTTCTCGGCCTCGTCGCCGACAGCGTTGAGGCCAAGGCCGGGCGCAGGCCGAACTATTCCACTTCCGGCGGCACGTCGGATGCACGCTTCATCAAAGATTATGCGCCGGTCGCCGAATTCGGTCTTGTCGGCGCGACCATGCACCAGATCGACGAACATGTTTCGCTCGCCGATATCGAACTGCTGACGGAAATCTATCAGGAAATCATTACACGGTATTTTATGCGATTTAAGAGCGGGCAATGATCGACTTCGACTATATCGCCCGGCATGTGCGCGCGGTCTGGCGCATGGCGTTTGGCGGCGGTGACAGGCGCGATGACATGGACCGCTCGATTGACGGCGTGTTCGCATCGTTCTGGGCGATTATCATCACCACGCCGTTTGCGCTGGTAGCCTTCACGGCCGACAAACAACTTGCCGTCTCGTCGTCAGAATTTTCAAACACCGTCTACGCCAAGGCGCCCTTGCCGATGTTGTTTACAGCCGAAATCATTGCGCTCGCCGCTTATTGGGGCGCCAGCATCGCCGCCCTGGCGCTGACCGCGCGGTCGTTAAACGCAACCCGCCAGGTCGCCGGGCTGATTGTCGCCTATAATTGGGGCCAGCTGGTGATTTTCATGCTGTCAGCCGCGCCCGCCGCAACGCTTATCTTCACCGGCAATCTCAATCTGTTCGCCCTCGTCGCGCTGCCCGCCGGCATTGCCGGCGTGTTCATCCTTTGGCGCATCTTACGCCAGAACCTGCCGCTGACGATTGGCGGTGCGATATTTTTGATTGTCCTCTTAACCGCGATAAAACTGTTTGTGAATTCAGTCGTGGTGCACGCGATTGTCGCGTTTTATTTCTTATTCGTATAATCCGCATGCAGAAAATAAAGCCCGTCCGGCGGCGCCACGACGCCGCAGCGGGCGCGATCGCGCGCTTCGAGCGCTGCTTTGAGGTCACTGGCGCGCCACCGCCCGCGGCCGACTTCAACCAGCGAACCGGTCATTGAACGCACCTGGTGGTGCAAAAACGACCGCGCAGCGCAGCCGATAAACACCTCGCCGCCGGCGCGGCGCACCGAGATTTCATCAAGGGTTTTCTCCGGCGAATTGGCCTGGCAGACGGTCGTGCGGAATGTCGTAAAATCATGATGGCCAACAAGAATTTGCGCCGCCGCGTCCATCGCCTCGGCGTCCAGCGGCGCCGCCACATGCCAGGCGCGGCCGGCCTCTATCGTTAAGGGCGCGCGGCGGTTGATGATGCGGTATTCATAAGCTCTGCGCGTGCAGGAAAACCGCGCATGAAACTCATCATCGACAATTTCAGCGCCGAGAACCGCAATCGGCGCCGGTTTCAAAAAATGGTTGAGCGCGTTCAAAACGACGTCCGCGGCAAGGCCCTTGGCGAGGTCGATATGAACGACCATGCCCAGCGCATGAACGCCGGCGTCAGTGCGCCCGGCCGCTTGCGCAGCAACCGCCTCCCCCGACAACGCCGCGCAGGCCGTCTCAAGCGCGGCCTGAACCGACGGGCCGTTCTCCTGGCGCTGCCAGCCGACAAAAGGTTTGCCATAATATTCTAAAACAAGCTTATATCTGGGCATGGGCTGAACTATAGGGTCCTTTAGGGCGTGTACACAAAAAGTGTAGGCGATTTTTGGGTTCGAGTGAGGCGAGGACGCGCCGAACGCGACCACTAAAAAATCTAGAGCAGCGAGTGAAAAGTGTGCAACGATTTTCGCGTCGCGCGATGCGACTACGAAAGAATCTAGAGCAAAATGCACGATTCGCATTTAACACATTTTGCTCTAGACTGCGTTCCCGGCTCGGCGATCCCGGCATTGGTTTGTCGCCGGTGAAACATCTGGCCGGCCGGGCGGAACGGATTGTGTTTTCCACCAATATCGCCCGGCGTAAAGACCGGCTGACAAAACATGCCGGCAAATGGCTGTCGAGCCTGCGGTGAGGGTTTAACCGAAGCGCTCGCCAACCTTAAGCGCAAATCCGCGCTGGAATTCCGCCGCGCTTTGCGGCCGCTTGCCGGCGCGCTGCACGGTGACCAGCGCGACAGCCTTATCGCCGCAAGCTGCCGTCAGGCCGTCGTCAAGGCTTAATATCTCGCCCGGTGTGGCGCCCGGTGGCGCGGCGCCAACCACCCGCGACATCAATATTTTAACCCGCGCACCGCGCATCTGTGACCAGGCGCCGGGAAACGGCGACAGGCCGCGAATATGCCGGTCTATGATTGCCGCCGGCGCCGTCCACTCGATCCGCGCCTCATCGGGGGTGATTTTCGCCGCATAAACAACCCCTTCGTCCGATTGCGGGACCGTAACCAGGGTCCCGCCCGCCAGCGCCGCCAAGGCGTCAGGGCCGAGTTGCGCGGCAATTTGCGACAAGCGCTGCTCCAGGCTCGCAGCGGTATCGTCACCATAAATGGGCGTGGTTTGCGACAGCGCCACCGCCCCGGTGTCGAGGCCTGCATCCATCTGCATCACCTCAACCCCGGTCGCCGCGTCGCCCGCCATAATCGCCCGCTGGATCGGCGCCGCGCCGCGCCAGCGCGGCAGTAGCGATGCATGCAGGTTCAGGCACCCATGCAGCGGCGCATCAAGCACTGCCTGCGGCAGGATCAACCCATAAGCAACGACAATCGCGACATCGAGATTGAGCGCGGCGAACGCCTCGCGGTCTTCAGACAGCTTGAAGTTTTTCGGCGTGCGCACCTCTAGCCCATGGGCGCGCGCCAATGTCTCGACCGGCGACGGCTTGATTTTCTGTCCGCGTCCGGACGGTTTTGCCGCCCGCGCATAAACCGCCGCCACATCATGCCCGGCGGCGAGCAGGCTTTTTAAAACCGGCACGGAAAATTCCGGCGTTCCCATAAAGGCGAGGCGCATGGGCAAAGCGTCTCCTTGAATCATCGGTTGACAAGCTACTCTGCGGCGGCGAGGCGTTGTTCTTTTTTGAGTTTTTTCAAAATCCGCTCACGCTTCAGCCGCGACAGGTGGTCGATGAACAACACCCCTTCGAGGTGGTCGATCTCGTGCTGAATGCAGGTCGCCAGCAGGCCTTCCGCCTCCAGGGTTTGCGCCTTGCCGTCATAGTCGAGATATTTGACGCGGCACGAGGCTGGACGCTCGACCTCTTCATAAAACTCCGGCACCGACAGGCAGCCCTCCTCATGGAGGTTCATTTCCTCAGCCGGATCAAGAATTTCCGGATTGACGAAATATTGCGGGGCGGGTTCTTCTTCGTCGCCGGCGATATCCATGACGATCACCCGAATTGGCTCGCCGATCTGGATTGCAGCCAGGCCAATCCCCGGCGCGTCGTACATCGTCTCCAGCATATCATCCATCAGCGCGCGCAATCCGTCATCGACGCTGGCGACGGGCTTTGACACCTGCCGCAAGCGGTCGTCGGGTGCGGTTATGATCGGGCGAATGGCCATAACAATCACCTATGGTTGCGGCCGGCCCGCGTCAAGATCGGCCGCGCTGGGGCGCGCCCGTGTTGGTTAACGCTAACCCCTCGCTTTTTATCGGCTTTTTGCCTATGCTTGACGCTAGAGTTTCAGGCGATTGATAGAAATCGCCTGAAACTCTAGATTCTTTGTTGCGCGCCGGGTTATGCGAAAAACCGGTTTCCACTTTTTCGCCCGGCGCTTTGTGTTGAGTATCCGTGGGGGATGGTCATGTCGTTGCAGCCGCCATCGGTCCAAGAATCGGCCGCCGGGCCAGAGATTGCCGCCCAGCCGGCAGAAATGCTGGTCGCTGCGCGTCCCTTCATTGACGGGCCGGATGCGGCGCTGTGGGTCGGGTTTGGCGCCTTTATTTTTATCTTTCTTGTCGTTTTGTTGGTGATTGTGCGCGGCCGGGTGATCGCGCCGGCGCGCCGCAAGGCGATGGACGCAAGTTTCTTTGAGCCCGCTGGCGAGGATGCGGACATCACCTTTGACGAGCCCGCCGCGAGCGAACCGGAGCCACCGCAATCAGCGCGAGCCCGCCGGCGCAAGCGCCGCGGCCGCAAACAAGACATCGAAGAGCCGCTGGTGTTTTCCGAACCGGATGAGACCGGCGCCAGCGAAGACAATTCGCCCGCTGATGAAACCCATGAGAATGAACATCAGACCGAGGACATTGCGGCGCCGGTGAAAAAACGCCGCTCACCTTTTGCGGGGCTGTTTGGCAAAAGCCGCCCGAAGGGTGACCAGGGCGACCTGGTACAATCACCGGAAGAAAACCTCGTCGATGCGCCTGATAACGAGGGCGAAGGCAACCGCGATGAAGAAGGCGCGCAACAGCGCGCCGGGTTTGAACGCGCCGAGGACAGCAGGCTGGAAGCGGAAGAGACCGAGCGCTTACGCGCGGTCGAAGAACGCGATCAGATTTATCGCCAGGCCCGCGAACAAGCCGAACACGAAGCCGAGCTTGAGCGCGCCAACGCCGAAGCCGCGCTGGAACAGCGCATGCAATCGGTAGCGGCGATGCAACGCAAGCTTGCGGAAAAAGAAGCAACGCTGAAAAGCAACCCCGACGCGGGCCCGTCAGAGCCACTCAGCGAGACGCTGGAGCAACGCTTTGCAGCGCTGTCAAATGAGCTAAACGCCAAACTTCAAACCACCGCGATGACGGTTCACGCAAGCCCTCTGACAGAGACGACACAACCCGCCCAAAGGGAAGTTACCGCTGAGCTGGCTGATTTTTTTAGCCGGGAAATCAAAAGCTTGCGTGATATCACCGAAGATGCGCTGGCGCTGCTCGCCTTTAAAATCGATCAAATCAACGTCACGCCGGACGGCGCGGCGGAACTTTCCCGAGAGATTTCCGCGCTCAACGCATCACTGACGACACGCACCGCGCCATCGGCCGCCGGGCGCATCCAGCTTGGCGATATCGTCCGCAATGCTCTGCCTGCGGACCGTTATGCATTCTCCCACAGACTGGCCAGCGGGCGCATTGCCGATTGTTTGATTCTCGCCGCGGACGCGGCGTCTGATGCGATTGCTATCGACGCGCATTATCCGGTCGAGGCGTTTGACGACTATGTTCGCGCCGGCGTCGGCGCCAATGACAAGGTAAAGAATGAATATCGCCGCACCATCCTTCGCCATATTGCAGCGGTCGCCGAGAAGCTGATTGTTGCCGGCCAGACCGAGAGTTTCGCGGTGATGTTTGCGCCGTCTGAAGCGATCTTCAACGATCTCCACACCAGTTTCGCCGATGTCGTTCAGGACAGCTACCGCGCGAAAGTGTGGATATTATCGCCGACATCATTGATGGCGACGCTGCATATGATGGCCGCCATCGCCGGCAATGCACGGCGTAAAAGCGCAAACGCCGCGCCCGCCAATGACGCGCTGCTATCGGAAATCGCAGAGTTACGCGCGCGCATGGCCAACCTTGAAGAGGGCCGCCGTGGGGCGGAACCCGCCGCGCCCGAGCAGGCCTTGGCGGATGAACCAGAGCCCGAATTGTTTGACGCGCCAGACCGCAATCCGGCAGCGCCTGTGCAAGACATGGCGCCGGAACAAAGTGCGTTTGAAGAATTGCAACGCGCCGAAGCACAGGAGGCTCCAATGGACGAGCGCGCTTCTACAGCCAACGAAAACCTGCCGCCATTTCCTTTGCGATAGGCGATGTCTTTGCCGGAGGTCGATGGTTCCCATCCATCTCCATTCCGGCAATCCAGACAGGCAAGCTTTTGAATCTCTTTTCTTTTGCGCTGGATCACCGGAATAAATCCGGTGATGACACGGCGTGGGAA
>JAJFGE010000116.1 GCA_021776295.1 Hyphococcus sp. | reverse complement strand
TGTCGCCGTCCTCAAAATAGGTCGTCACCGCATAGGGTTTGATTTCATAACTTTGCGGATCGAAATCGTCCGGCGTTTTCTTCCACAGCCAGTCGCCGCTTACATAGTCAGCGACGTGTTCATGTGCGGCGCCTTTCGCCTGCGCGCGGGCGTAAGCGACATCAACGCCGCCGATATCTGAAAACTCGTAATTGCCGCCAATATGGTCGTAATGGCCGTGGGAATTTAAAACCATCACGTCGAGATTGGTAAGGCGTGCGATCACCGGGCGCAGTTTGGCGATGCCAAGTCCGGTGTCGAACAACAACGCCCGCGTCTCGCCGACAATCAGGAAAGAGATGACTTCCTCAAACTGGCCCGGCTCATAGACCGCATAGACATCTTCGAAGACCTGGTAGACTTCAAACCATTCAAGCTCATCGGCGACACGCTGATAGTTCGCCCATTGCGCCCGCGGCAGCTTCTCCCACCATTTCGCGGTATCGCCGCCGCGGCCTTCGATCTTTAGCGTTTCGGTTGTGGCGGGCTCGCCCTCGCGGGCGCAGCCAAACCCCAGCCCCGCGATGGCGAAAAAAATCGCAGTCGCTCTCACAATTGTGTATTTTCTCACCATATCAACAGCTTATTGCATGCATGGGCGTGGGGCAAACACGAAAAGTCTTGCTCGAAAGGAGCGGGCCTGCCTAATGTGCCCGCTTTGTCACAAAGCGGAGCGGGGCTCATGGACGCGGTTTCCAATATCATCGGATCGGCCAACGGCATTGTCTGGGGCGTGCCGATGCTGGCGCTGCTTCTGGGCACCGGGCTATATCTCACGATCGGGCTTGGCTTTATGCCGATCCGCAAGCTGCCTTACGCGTTCATGCAGCTCGTCCATGGCCGGCGCCGTCACGCTGGCGAAGAAGGCGACGTCTCGCCTTTTGGCGCTTTAATGACGGCGCTCTCTTCCACCATCGGCACCGGCAATATCGCCGGCGTCGCGGTGGCGATCGCGATTGGCGGGCCGGGGGCGCTGTTCTGGATGTGGATGACGGCGCTGGTCGGCATGGCGACGAAATTCGCCGAGGGCGTTCTCGCGGTGAAATTCCGCGAGGTTGACGCCGACGGCCGCCATGTGGGCGGGCCGATGTATTACATCAAGAACGGCATGGGCAAGCGATGGGTTTGGCTTGGCGGTTTATTCGCGTTTTTCGGCATTTGCGCCGGCATGGGCACTGGCAATTATATTCAGGTGGTTTCCGTCGCCGATGCGATGCAAGACAGTTACGGCGTCGAACCATGGATGAGCGGCCTCGTCATCATGGTGCTGGCGGGCGCGGTTATCCTTGGCGGCATCAAGCGCATCGCCAATGTCGCGAGCGCTCTGGTGCCGACCATGGCGGCGTTTTATTTTATCGCTGGCATCATCGTCATTTCACTGAATATTGGCGCTGTTCCGGGGGCGCTGGCGTTGGTCTTCAAAAGCGCATTTGGGTTCGGCGCGGCAGCGGGCGGGTTTACCGGTGCGCTTCTCATGCTGGCGATGCAGCGCGGGGTTGCGCGTGGCATCTTCTCCAATGAAGCGGGCCAGGGCTCGGCCCCGATCGCCCACGCTGCGGCGAAAAATAAAGACCCTGTCAATCAGGGCGTCATCGCCATGCTCGGCACGTTTATCGACACGATTGTCGTTTGTTCGATCACCGGGCTCGCCATTCTCACCGCCGGAGTTATTCCGGAAGCCTGCGATGCCGGAATCATAGCGCTTGGCGGCGCAACGCCGGAAATTTGCGACACTGGCCCGCCGATCACCATCGCCGCATTTGAAGCCTCGCTGCCCGGTATCGGCGGTCATATCGTGACCATCTCGCTGGCGCTGTTTGCGTTCACGACGATTCTCGGCTGGAGCTATTATGGCGAGCGCTGCGCGGAATATTTGTTCAGCGAAAAGATCGTCCTGCCGTTCCGCATTGTCTGGGTGCTGGTTATCCCGGCCGCTGCGATGGTGCTCTATGCCGGCGAGGATGTCGATGAGGTGGTCAACACGATTTGGTTGGCGACAGATACGCTGACGGGCCTGATGGCGGCGCCGAATCTCGTCGCGCTGCTGGTCTTGTCGCCGCTGGTTTTCCGGCTGACGAAGGAATATTTCGACAAGCTGAAATAAACCCGCTGTCTGTCGTGACAGTTGATGAAATGCCGGTTGCCTGCGGCGTCGGGTGCGCGTTATCCTCGCCGCGTCAATGAGTAGGGAGTGAGATATGATACGGTCAGTTGCGGCTTTAGAATTTGCAGCCCTTGTATTGGCGCCGCTGGCTTTGACAACTGGCGCGCTGGCGCAGGACGCCGCCGCGTCTGACGGCGTTTATGTGCGCATCGGTGGCGGCGTATCCTTCGCCTCCGACTGGAGCCAGGATTATACGTTCAATCCCAATGCGGTGTTTGTTGTAGCGCCGCCAACCGGTCAGACGGTGGCCAATGGCGAAGGTTATGTCATCGGCGGCGCCATCGGCTTTGATTATGCCGACGGCATCCGCACCGAGCTTGAATATCGCTACGCCTCGACCAGTATCGACGCCGTTACAATCAACGATCCGGCATTGGGGCCAACACTGGCGACGCCCATCAATGACGACATCAATGTGCATTTCCTGATGTCGAATTTTTATTTCGACTGGACTAATAACAGCCGCTTCACGCCGTTTATCGGCGGCGGCGTCGGTGGCGCTTTTGTTGAAAACGAAACCGGCGCGCGCGACGCCGCGCTTGCCTATCAAGGCCGCGCCGGGGTCTCGCTTGATGTTGGCGGCGGGTTCTCCCTCGACACCGAATACATTTATGTGCGCACCAACAAATTGTCCTACGGCCCGGAAGACGAAGACTTCACGCCCGCCAGCCCGATTGGCCCGCGCATTGATGGCGACCGCTACGAGGCCTCGAATGTTATGGTCTCTGTGCGCAAGCAATTTTGATCCGCCATGCCGCTTGAGCTTTATTTCGCTTTTGTCGTCGCGTCGGCGCTTTTAATTTTGACGCCAGGGCCAATGGTTGCGTATGTTGTCGGCACAACGCTGTCGCGCGGCTTGCGCCACGGTCTTGTTGCGGTCGCCGGGTCGATGGTCGCGTCGGCGATTCAGCTCGGGGTCGTCGCCATTGGTCTCGCCGCCCTTCTGAATACTGCCAGCGAGGCGTTTTTCTGGCTGAAATGGGTTGGCGCGGCCTATCTTGTCTATCTCGGCGTTCGCGCCCTGCGCCAGCCGCCTGAGGATCTGGAGGCTGACGCCAGTACTGCCGGCCATTCGGATCGGCGGACATTCGTTGAGGCGTTTTTTGTCAATCTGACCAATCCCAAAGGTCTCCTTTTTCACGGCGCTTTCTTGCCTTTGTTTATCTCGCCCGCCTCCCCCATTGGCCCGCAACTGGCGCTATTAGCGATTACATTCCTCGTGATTGGTGGTGGGCTCGACAGCCTGTGGGCCTTGACCGCGTCGCGCACGCGCCCGCTCCTGGCCCGCGCCGGGCGATGGCGCAATCGCGTGACCGGCGGGGTCCTCATAACGGCGGCGGCTGGGCTGGCGTTGGTGCGAAAATAAGCTGCGGAAATATATCGCAGCATTGTTGGCGCGCGCGCCTTCAAATCGCGACCTCCTTAGGCTAGACCGGCGGCGAAGAATTCGCGCGGCGCTGAGGCGCTGCCATTTCAAGGAGATATTCGCATGGCTCGTAGAAAACTCGCAATGATCGGCGCTGGCATGATCGGCGGCACGCTCGCCCATATCGCCGCCCAAAAAGAGCTTGGCGATGTCGTCCTGTTCGATATCGTCGAAGGCATTCCGGAAGGAAAGAGCCTCGATATCGCTGAATCCTCGCCGGTTGACGGTTATGATTCGCATCTTAAAGGCACGCAAGATTACGCCGATATCGCCGGGGCTGATGTCTGCATCGTGACGGCCGGGATCGCCCGCAAGCCCGGCATGAGCCGCGATGATCTGGTCGCCATCAACCTCAAAGTGATGAAAGCGGTCGGCGAGGGGATCGCCAAACATGCGCCGGATGCGCTGGTGATCTGCATCACCAATCCGCTCGACGCGATGGTCTGGGCGCTACAAAAATTCTCTAACCTGCCGCACAATAAAGTCGTCGGCATGGCCGGCATTTTAGATTCAGCGCGCTTCCGCTATTTTCTCTCAGAAGAGTTCAACGTCTCGGTCGAAAGCGTCACCGCGTTTGTGCTTGGCGGTCATGGCGATACGATGGTGCCGTTGGTTCGTTATTCAACGGTTGCAGGTATTCCGCTCCCGGACCTGATTGATATGGGCTGGACAACGCAGGCAAAAATTGACGCCATTGTTGATCGCACCCGCAAGGGCGGTGGTGAAATCGTTGGCTTGTTGAAGACCGGCTCGGCGTTTTATGCCCCAGCCGCCTCGGCCATCCAGATGGCGGAGAGTTATTTAAAAGACAAGAAAGTCGTCGTTCCTTGCGCCGCACATCTTTCCGGCGAGTATGGTTTGAGCGACATGTATGTCGGCGTGCCGATAGTGCTTGGCGGCGAAGGTGCGGAACGCATTGTCGAAGTTAAGCTCAACGAAGACGAAAAAGCCATGTTCGACAACTCGGTCGCCGCAGTCCACGAGCTGATGGACGCTTGCATCAAGCTCGATCCGAGCCTTGGTTAAAAAACTGGTCTATCGGCCGGAGTAAAATCCGCGCCGGTAGCGCCGCGACGGATAGGCTTTGCCGGAATAAAACCCTTGCCTGCGCAAGCCCCGAAATGAACGCCAGACAAATCTCGGCGCTGCAACTTCAATCCGGATGACTTGGCTTCGTGTCGTTGCGGCCGGCCGGCTTACTTTGCTCGCCGGCGCTTGGCTGCCGCGAAACAGATGCACCCCGTTCACCTCTTCAAACGACATCCCTTGCGTCATCGCCGAGCGTTCCTTAGAGCTGCCGGTGGTTAAAATCTCTGACCCCGGATGCGCAGAGGCGGTGGCGGTAAAGCTTGCGCAGACGGCGCCTGCGAGGATGAATTTTAGACGCATATCTATTCTCCTACTGACACAATAACAGCCTGCGCCGCTGATGCGGCTTTCGCAAGCGCTGGGGCATGTTTCCGAGTGCGCATGATCAAGGTTTTCGCGGTTTCGACAGCTTTGCGGCGAGGCGCTCACACAATTTCGCCCATCGCGCGTATTGTAAGCTGCGCGCATCACGATAAGACGGTGTGTTATGAAGTTTCTCTATTCCCACAGGACGCGTTCGGCTGACGGCCAATATGTACATATCCGTGAACTGACGGATGCATTGCGCGCGCGCGGTCACGAGATTGTCATGGCCGGCCCGCAGGGCGAGCGCGAAGGCGCCGCGAAGGATTTAAGCGCTGGCGGCGGGCAGTGGCGTTCAGCGCTGCCGGGCGCGCTTTATGAGTTGGGCGAGCTTGCCTATTGTGCGCCGTCTTATTGGCGGTTGAGAGAGATTTATTCAAAAACCCAGCCGGATGTTCTCTATCAGCGCTATAATCTTTTTTATCATCCCGGCGTCTGGTTGAAGCGCGCGAAAAACATCCCGCTGATACTCGAAGTCAATGCGCCGCTTGCAGAAGAACGCGCGCGCCATGGCGGGCTTGGCCTTGAAGGCCTGGCGCGTAAAACCGAGGCGGCGATTTGGCGTGGCGCCGACATGGCGTTGCCGGTGACGCATGTGCTGGCTGCAAAGCTCCGTGCGGCGGGCGTGCCGGATGAGAAAATTACCGTTATTCAAAATGGCGCCAGCGAAGAATTTTTAACCCCGCATGATGGCAGCGCTGTTCGCGCGCGCTACAATCTTGAAGGCAAACTTATTCTCGGTTTTTCCGGTTTCGTTCGCGACTGGCACGGCGTTGACCGGGTGGTGAGGGCGATTGCAAAGCATAACCGCTCCGATCTGCATTTGTTGCTGGTCGGTGACGGGCCGGCGCGTGCGGGGCTGGAGGTGTTGGCGCGCGAACTTGGCGTAGCCTCGCAACTCACCATCACCGGCGTCGTGCAGCGCAGCGAAATGCCGGACCACATCGCCGCATTTGATATCGCGTTACAGCCGGCAGTGACGGATTACGCATCGCCGTTAAAGCTCTTTGAGTATATGGCGCTCGCAAAGCCGATCCTGGCGCCGGCCAGCGCCAATATTTGCGAGGTGCTGAAAGATCGCGAAGATGCGGCGTTATTTGTTGACCAAGACGGCGCCGATTTTAACGCTGCGCTGGAGGCGTTGATTGAAGATGCGGATTTGCGCGCCAGGCTTGGCGCGGCGGCGCGCGCTAGCCTTATTCGTCAGGATTTAACCTGGACAGGCAACGCCCGGCGCGTAGAGAAGATAGCGCAAGCGCTTCTGGGTGATAATTTTAGAGGAGACAAGACATGACCATCCGTATCGAGACGGAACGTTTAATTTTGCGCCCTATCGATCCCGGCGACGCCGACGCGCATATTGAGATGATGGGCGATGCAGATGTCGCCAGCTTTCTCACCGCGAACAAAACGCCGGACAGCCGGGCCGACCGCTGGCGGCAATTCGCCAGCTATCTCGGCCATTGGCAAATGCGCGGCTTTGGCTGGTTTTCGGCTCTCGATAAGGAAAGCGGCGAATGGCTCGGCCGCGTCGGCCCATGGATGCCGGAAGGCTGGCCGGGCCTTGAATGCGGCTGGTCGATAAAACGCGAGCATTGGGGCAAGGGCTATGCGCCGGAAGCAGCGATCGCCTCGATAAAATGGACGTTTGAGAAATTTCCGGAACTTTCCCGGATCATATCGGTGATCGATCCGGACAATCAAAACAGCCAGGCGGTGGCGCGTAAAATCGGCGAGGAAAATTCCGGCGAGATTTACGATTATTGGGGGTTCAAGCTTGAGGTTTGGGCGGCGGAACGTAATTCGTGGCTCGAACGATTCGCGTGATGCGACCATGTTGACGTCGCGTCCGATCTGGTGAGGATGGCGCAAAAAACAGACGGGATTTTGGAAAATGTTAAACAGGAAATTCGCCGCCGGCATGGCGCTTGTCGCCGGGCTGTGCGCAGCAGCTTCAGCCGTGTTGGCAGAGACGCCGGACGGCGAGAAAAATTTTATCACAGCCAAAGAGGAACAAACCGCAAAGCGGCTTATTGATAAGGGTTTGACCGATGATACCGCCTGGACGTTGCTCGAAAGCCTGACGACAGAGATCGGCCCGCGCCTGGCCGGGTCCGACGCTGAAGCGCGCGCGCGTGATTGGGGCGTTCAGACGCTAAAGCGGTTAGGTTTTAAAAATGTTCGTATAGAGACATTTGAGCTGACCTATTGGAATCGGATTTCAGAACGCGCTGAAATTGTCTCACCATACCCGCAGAGACTGGCCGTCACTGCGCTGGGGCACTCGCCCTCGACACCTGCCGGCGGGGCGATTGGCGAAGTGGTGCGGTTTGAAACTCTTGATGCGCTTGAGACAACGCGCGCAGACCTCAGTGGCAAAATTATCTTTGTCGATGAGCCGATGACCCGCACACAGGACGGGTCAGGCTATGGGGCGGCGGTGCAAAAGCGCAGCCGCGCCGCGGTTGTCGCCGCTGAGAAAGGCGCTATCGCCGCGCTCATTCGCTCGGTCGGCACAGACAGCCACCGCAACCCCCATACGGGCGGTTCGGTTCGCGGCGGCGCGGCGCTGGCGCCTGCACCCACAGCAGCGTTGTCCAATCCGGATGCTGATCAACTGGCGCGGGCGTTGAAGCTCGCCAAAGGGCCGGTGCGTGTCCTCGTTGACATCCAGACCGAGTTTAAAAAGTCGGCGATTTCGGGCAATGTGATCGGCGAAATCCCTGGCAAGAGTGATGAGCTTATCGTTGTCGGCGGCCATCTCGATAGCTGGGATCTTGGCACCGGCGCGATTGACGACGGGGCGGGCATCGCCATCACTGTGGCGGCGGCAAAGCTGGTCGGCGATCTTAAAGGCAAGCCAGCTCGCACCATCCGGGTCATCATGTGGGGTGCGGAGGAAACCGGCCTTTGGGGCGCAAAGGCCTATGCCAGGGCGCATGAAGCAGAGCTTCCGCGTCATGTTCTGGCGGCGGAATCTGATTTTGGCGCGGCGCGGATCTGGAAATTCCAGACGCATTTTGGCGATGCGATGCTGGCGAAAGCGAAAATCTTTCAACGGCTGTTGCATCCGCTAGGCGTTGGCGCCGGAAACAACCAGGCGTTTGGCGGGCCGGACGTTTCGCCTCTGCGGGCCGCCGGCGTGCCGGTGATAGATCTTTACCAGGACGGCTCGGATTATTTCGACCTCCATCACACACCGGACGATACGCTCGACAAGGTTGACAGGCACGCGGTTCAGCAAAATGTTGCGGCCTGGGCGGCGACCATCTATCTCGCCTCGCAAATCGATGGCGGCTTTCGCGACGGGGCGGATTGATCGGTGCAGGGTTGGCGCTGGCTAATCTTTCTTCGCAGAAGCAAACCGGAACCGACAGGCATTGGCGCCGGTCGCCATGCAAGAAGCGTGTTCCACATCCGCGCCCGCCGCCTCGCGTAAAAAAGCAAGGTCGAGCAAACACACATCCGGATGCGCTTTAGCGAGCGTATGATAGATGCAGTTGTGGGCGCGGATTTCCGGCGGCGTCTGCGGGCCGGGTGACGCATCGACCTCCGCATCAAACCCCAGCTGTTGCAGAATGGCGACAATCGCGTGGATGCGCGCATCGAGGTTTTTTCCGTCGAGGAGCGCGGCGTAATCTTGCGCCAGACTGCGGCCAATCTGTTCGAGAACCTTATTGGTTTGCTCTGCGCCAAGAGCGTTGATCAAGGCTTCGAGCGCGTGCAACGAGAACGCATCATAGTTTTTTGGAAACCGGTGAAACCCGCTTTCGGTTAGCGCGTAGACCCGTCCGGGCCTGCCGCCGGTGGCGACCACGTCGTTGCTGGCAATATGGCCGTCGCGCTCCAGCGCCGCCAAATGCTGGTTCACCGCGGTTCGCGTAACGCCGATTTCGCCAGCGATCCGATCCACCGTAAGTCCGGGCTTGTTGTGTAGCAAAAGCCGCAACAGGGCGCTTTGCGTGGCGCCAAAACCAGCCACGGGCTGCGTAGTTTCTAACGCCCGTTCAGTTTTTCGTGACATCGGGTCTGCCTATCTTGCGTTCTATCATCATATAATCTAGTTGTGACATATAAATATGTTGTAACTGGGCAAATGTAAAGTTCTCCCATGGCCGACGCCAGCAATCATGGCGTCTCCGGCCGTATTAAACCAAAGGAATTCGACGATGTTTCGTAAAATCTTTCTACCCTGCGCTGCAGGCTTCTTTGCTGTTCTGGGCGTTTCAACTGCAAACGCTGAAGATAGCGGTCTTAACGATATGCAGATCGCCCATATCGCTTATGTCGCCGGCCAAATCGACATTCAATACGCCGAAATTGCGATGCAGGGCTCGCACAATGCCGACGTTCGTGCTTTCGCCGAAACCATGCTGCGCGACCATAAATCGGTCAATGACGCCGCGCTCGCTTTGCTTGAAAAGCTTGGCGCGTCACCTGAAGACAATCCCACCAGCCAGTCGCTGCTAGCCTCGGCCGCCGCCAAGCGCACTGAGCTGAAGGCGCTGAAAGGCGCGGCGTTTGACCGGGCCTATGCGGCTAATGAACTTTCTTATCATCAGTTCGTCAACAAAACCGTTGAAGGTACGTTTATTCCGGCAGCGCAAAACGCAGAATTCAAGGACCTTCTGGGCGTCGCCTTGGCGACCTTTAAAGTCCATGAAGGCCATGCCGAAGCGCTGGTTGCAAAGCTGGGCCAATAATGGTCGAGGGGACAAGAAAACGCACCAAAACCTTGCGGCCGGCATTATGGACCGGCCTCGGCGCGATGATGGCCGGCGGTATAATATCGCTGGCGACATCTGCGGCGGCGGAAACCCATGTGGTGGAAATGCGCGGCTTTGAGTTTTTTCCAGCAGAGGTCAAAGCCGAGATTGGCGACACCATCGTCTGGGTAAACAAGGACGTCGTCCCACACACCGCAACGGCTGGCGATGGTGCATGGGATTCCGGGCTGATGGAGGCTGGTGATGAATTTTCACTGGCCATCGAAGCCGATACCAGTGTTGGCGATTATCTCTGCACCTTCCATCCCAATATGGTCGGCGTGATCAGCCTCGATTAAATCTCTGCCCCAAGTCCTCATCGTTCGCGGTGGTGACGGTCCCTTTGCGGCGTACTATATGTTAAGGCGCTGCGAAGGGATTTTTTATGGATGGCGATTTGAGGGTTGGCGCGACAGCGCGGAATTGGACGCGCGAGGATATTGAGGCGTTGATGGCGATTGGCTTCACGGAGCTGGTCTTTCGCGCGGCGGAAATCCACCGTCAGAATTTCAACCCAACCGAAGTTCAGGCCTCGCGGCTGATGTCGATCAAAACCGGCGGCTGCCCCGAAGATTGCGGCTATTGCAGCCAGTCGGCGCATTTCAACACCGGGTTGAAAGCCTCGAAAATGACCGCGGTGGAAGCCGTTGTCGCGGAGGCCAAACGCGCCAAAGCGGAAGGCGCCTCGCGGTTTTGCATGGGCGCGGCGTGGCGCGCGCCCAACGCCCGCGACATGCCGGCTTTGTGCGAGATGGCGGGCGCGGTAAAAGCGCTCGGGCTTGAGACCTGTATGACCCTTGGCATGTTGTCTGACGAGCAAGCCTTGCAGCTCAGCGAAGCCGGGCTTGATTATTACAACCACAATATCGACACCTCGCCGGAATATTATCCCCGCATGGTCTCGACACGGACGTTTGAGGATCGCATCGACACGCTGGAGCGGGTTCGAAAATCCGGCATGAAGGTTTGCTGCGGCGGCATTGTCGGCATGGGTGAGGCGGCTGAAGACCGGGCAGGGTTTCTGCTGGCGCTCGCCAATATGTCTCCGCCGCCGGAATCGGTGCCGATTAACGCCCTGATGCCGATTGAGGGAACCCCGCTTGGCGAGGCTGAGCCGATTGCGGCGATTGAGTTCGCCCGGCTGATTGCGATCGCCCGGATATTGATGCCGACATCTTATGTGCGGCTCTCTGCCGGCCGTGAAAATATGAGCGATGAAGCCCAGGCGCTATGCTTCCTCGCCGGCGCGAATTCGATTTTTATTGGCGACGAGTTGCTGACAACGAATAATCCGGGTCAGGATAAAGATGCGGCGTTGTTTGAGCGGTTAGGTGTGCGGCTGGTTTAGAGCGCCGGGCAAACCGCCAATAAAAAACGGCCCCGAAGGGCCGCTTTTAAATTCCTGATTGTTGCTCGCCTTACTTTGCGGCTTTCTTGCTGCGGCGGTCGACCTTTTCTTTGATGCGGGCGGATTTGCCGCGTCGCTCGCGCAGGTAGTAAAGTTTCGCGCGGCGCACCTTGCCGCGGCGGATGACATCGATGCTGTCGACCAGCGGCGAGTAGATCGGGAACACCCGCTCAACACCTTCGCCGAAGGAGATTTTGCGGACCGTAAAGCTCTCATTGAGCCCGCCGCCCTTGCGCGCGATGCAGACGCCTTCAAACGCCTGGATGCGTTCGCGCTCGCCTTCTTTGACTTTGACATTGACGCGCACCGTATCGCCCGGCGCAAATTCCGGCACTTGCTTGCCCAATTCTTCGATGTGCTCTTTTTCGAGCTGCTCGATGATGTTCATCGTTTCGGTTCCTTGTTTTTGTCGCGCCGGATAGGACCGTCAGCTAAAAACCTCTCCCAGAGGTCCGGTCGTCGCGTCCGCGTTATTTTTTCCGCCTCGTCGCGCCGCCAATCTGCGATTCTTTGATGATCGCCTGAAAGCAGCACCTCCGGGAT